>JBCBTA010000023.1:0-15566 GCA_039818905.1 Planctomycetota bacterium | reverse complement strand
CTCCTTCGCCGCCGAACTCGAATTCAGGCGGGCACAGCTGGCCCTGTCACGCGGCGACCAGGACCTCGCCGAGCAGATCATCGACACGCTGAGTCAGACCGAAGACGAGCGTTTTGCCGACGCCGGCGCACGCATGCTCTATCGCCGTGCGGAAACCGAGTGGCGACGGCTGCGCCGGGGCGATGAGGCAGGCCAGGCAACACTCGACGCTGCCTCCCGTGTCGTTCGATACGGTGGACGTCTGGTGCGGGAGGTCGTTGAAGGCGAGGCGCAGGAGATCACATCCGCCGAGATCGTCTCGCTGTACGCCACCGTCGCAGACGCCGCCGCTGACATCGCACTGCATGCCAATGATGCGTCGATGCGCGAGCGCGCGATCAGCCTGTATCACCGCGTCCTCGATCGTCACCCTGCCAGCGCAGCCGTCCTTCGCAAGATCGCGCTCCTCTCGGAGGGCGCCGGCGATGACGACGCCGCGCTCGATGCGTGGCGAGAACTGCTCGCAGGACTTGACGCCGGTAGTCCACTCTGGCTCGAGGCAAAGCACGCCCAGATCACGCTGCTGACTCGCATCGATCGCGATCGGGCTATCGAGGTCATGCGGCAGCATGTGGTGCTGTATCCCCAGTTCGGTCCCGAGCCATGGGGAGACCGGCTGCGCACGTTGGCCGATCGGCTCGGAGTGCAGGCGCCATGAACGCCACGCCCCCCGTCCAGCGCTTTCTCGGGCAGATCGATGCCGCGCTCGGTCCCTACGGACTGCTCGGCCTGACGCCCGGAATGCACGAGCAGCACATCGTTGACGAAGCGCTGCGGCGGCGTCTCGATCGCCTCGATCAGCATCCGCAGGGACGCAGCGCCGAAGCCGACGAGGTGCGCCTGGCGCTCCACGTCGCCGCGGCCCAGCTCAATGATCCCGATGTTCGCCAGGCCCTGCTCCGTCGTGCCCGTGCCACGACGCCCACCACCCCGGCGCAGCGCCAGAGTCCCCCATTGCCTCCGCCGCCATCGCGCCAGGCGCGACCGGCCCCGCCCACCACCACCAGCACGCCCGCTCCGGAGGATCTGCGCGATCTCATCATGGCCGTGCTTGCCCACTCCGGGGGATGGAACGAGCAGGCCAAGCGCCGCCTCGGCGGGCTCGCGCACGCCTACGGCCTCGACATGCCACACCTCGAGCAGGTGCTGCGTGTCGTCTCACAGCGACCGGCGGCTCCAGCTGTGACGCCGACACCGACAGCGGACGTGGACTCGGAGGAGGAGCCGGTCCGTGCTCCTGTCAGCCCTCTGACGATCGCCAGCGTCGCACTGCTGGCGTGTGTCTGCATCATGGGTGCGATGCTCATCGGCATCGTCGTGTCGCGCGTCGGAGATGACCAAGGCGACACGACAGCGCAGAACAGCACGGCACAGGCATCGGAGCGTGTCGCCGCCTCTGCGCTGCCCGCGCAGCCCGTGCCAGCGGCGACGACCAGCACGGATGGGCGCGAATTGCTGGAAGAGCTGCGCCAGATGACGCCGCGCGTCGGCGAGATCCCGCGTGATCCGCTGGCATCATCGTTCGAGGCGTGGTGGGACCAGACCGGTGCGCTCTGGCCGAGCTTCCCGCAGAGCGTGGTCACGGCACTGGCCGCGGAGATCGCAGTGCTCCTGCAGCGCGCCACGGAGGACGACCCCCCACTCGCTTCGCGTCTTCTTCAGACCATGACGCGGAGCGTGAGCGACTTCACCGATGGCGTCGCTCCAACATCGCAGGATGCGATCACACGACTGACATGGTCGGGGGCCACGCTGGCGCGCATCAATCGGGATGATCGCAGCGATCGAAGCGGCGTCGAAGTCCGAAGGATCCTCGGCTCGCTCGATCGAAGTGGACCCCGCACGACCGACTTCAACGCCGGCGCCAAGCTTGCGATGGACGCACTGATGGTGCGAATGGCATCACATCTCGAACGTGCGACCGCAGAGAGTGGCCTGCCCGATGGGTGGCAGCAGTGGTCGGATGTCGCCGGAGCCATCGCGGCGCTCGATCCGGGCCTTGTCGAACGGGCCGCCCTCGACGGGCTCCAGCGATTGCTCATCAGCGCACCGGACCCGGCCCTGCATCGGCCCACCCACGAGGCGATCGGCATGCTCGTCGGCAGGTTGCCGCTCGATGATCCTGATGCGATATCGCGCGAACGTCTGCTGGCATGGTTCGATGACGCGCGCGTCCCGACCGGTGCGCTGTCCGTGCTCACGAGCAGAATCGTGCATGAAGGTCGGCTGCCCGGCGCCGGCACGGAGTTCGTGCTCTCCGCCGACGCGTCGGAATCCGATCGCATGGAGACGCGCGATGCCTATGCCGTGCAGCTCGGCCTTCCAACCCGCCTGACACTCGCCAACGCAGCCAACCGCTGGCTCCAGCTCGTCTCGAGCGAGCTGACCAACACTCCCTCCGGACCGATGGATGCCCTCGACCGGGCGGTCCGGCGGTCCATGCTCAGTGAAGTTGCCGCTCGGCGATGGTCCGGTGACGAGGCCGGTGCCGCCGATGTGCTGCGCCGCGCAGCTGAGTTCTCATCCGATGCCGACGACGAATCCCGGATCCCGGCGTTCGACATTCGCCGCCTCACCGCCCCGAGTGATGAGCCCGACGGTATCTGGGCACGTCGATACCTCGCGGTCCTGCGCAACGCCGATGCCCGCACGGTCCTGCTCAACGAACTTCGAAACACCGGCGGCCCCAAAGGCCCGACGGACGCGGACATTCTTGCCCAGGCCGCCTGCTATGGGGCGCCCATTCCCCTGCGCAAAACGGCCCAGCGCGTCTTGCTCGCATTCGCCGATGATCCATTCGTCCTCAACGGTGTTCTGGAGGCACTTCCCAACGCCGCGAGTCAGGACGATGTCTCGACGATGCTCGAGCTCCTGACCGGACAGTCGCTGCCGTCCGTCCGCGATGTGACATGGCGACGCGAGGCTCGGCGGGCCGTTGTCGAACGCCTGCTCGCAGCGATCGCCAGTCGAAACGACCGCGCAGTCGATACCCGTGCCGACGCGCTGCGAGAGTCCTACGGTAACCGTCTGCTGGCCGCCGATGCCGTGCACGCCGGAGCATCTGTCAGCGCCACCACCGACATCGAACTCTCTGCACTCGCCCGGAACATCACGAACCTCCGCGTCGATGCCGCACGTCGATATGCAGAGGGCAATTGGACATTCATGCCGCTGGAGGACGTCGAGCGCCGAGGTCATGCTCGCATCGGGCTGGCAGATGGCATCGTGCAGCGCTTTGCAGCGCAACAGCTCACCCTGCTCGAAGCCACCGCGTACCTCGTCGCCGCCGAACGTCCGAGCCGATCGATGGAGATCGAAGCTGTGCTGAACGAGACGATCGATCAGCGTCGTCGAGGACGCCACATCTTCGAACAGATTGCCGTCGTCGAAGGTGGACTGCTGCAACTCTGGGTCATCCGTGAGGGGAATGCCCTGGCGCAGGGGAACAGCTCATGACCCGCTTTGGCCTCATTCTGATCACACTGTGCACGGCCCTCGCCACGGCGCGGCAGCCGGAGACCATCGCGCCGGACTCCGCCGTGGACAATCTGGAGCAGCGGCTGGCGGCGCTGCGACCGTCGGACCCCATGGCGTACTTCGAACTCGCTGAGGAAGTGGCCTACGAGATGCCACACGCGCCCGGACAGACCCTGGCGCGTCAGCTCTTCGTGCTTGCGTTCGAACTGGACCGGCGCAATGGAACCTCGCTCCAGCTCGGCTCGAGTGTCTGTGCGGCGCTGGCAGAGCTGTCCACCGATATCGATGAGCAGCGCTGGCTGCGGGCACTCGGTGCATCGCTCCAGCCCGATCTGGACGTTCCCGCGTGGCGAACCCGCGTCGCCGACAGCGCGACCGACCGTGCTCCCTTGGCGCTTGCCGAGGCTCTGGGCGCGTTTCGGGCCGGGACGTACCGCGACACACGCTCGACCCTCGCTCGCGTGGACGGCGTGGATGTCCTGCGCGACGCGGGCATGACGTCGGACGAAGCAACACGGATCATCAATCAGGTCGAGCGCATCGTGAACACGGGGCGACAATCGCGCTCACGCGACGGACGCGTCATCCGCAAGGTCAGCGATGGTCGGCAGACTGTTGAACTCGACCCGGCCACCGGCGGCAACCCCGGCCCATCACTCACCGAAGTTGAGTTCGTGGATCAGCTTCGCGCCGAACTCTTCCTGCTGGATGGTGCGCCTGATGCATGGGGCGCGCAGATCACGCTCGACAACGGACGGCCCCTGCGCGACATTGATCCCGATGAGCTGGCCCCCTACTTCGACGTCGATCCCGATCGGCCACGATGGACCATCGGCGCAGACGGCGCGTGGGAGACGGGACGTTGGCAGGAGTGACGTGCGCTACTTCTTGGGCACGATCTGTGCGTGCTTGCGCTTGACGACGTCCATGACATCGTCGAGCTGGCTCTTCGAGGTGATCTCGAACGTTGCCCAGAAGATCCCCCCGACTTCGACAGCCGCGGCGAGCCCATCCTTGAGGTGTCGCTTGAAGCGATGCACCGGCATGGCCTTCAACATGTCCTCCGTGAAGGGCATCGCCACCCGAGGACTGGCCGGATCCGGCACCAGGTAGGCCCACGCCCGCGTCGGATCGCCTGGAAGGGTGTACGAGAAGCACCACCGCCACGGAAGGCCCAGCCAGCCGAATGACTCCTCGACCTTGGGGAATTCCAGGATGCGGCTCCGGGCAGCGTCGAACAGGTCGCGCTCCGGCTTGGCGTAGTGGGAACGAACCTCGTCGATCGATGGCTCGTTGAACTTGTCTTCCCAGGGGATCGGACGTCGAACAGATGTGGTCATGGACGGTGGCTTCCTGCTTCGGTCGAATGGCGGGACATAATACGTCGTGAGCCTCGCGGCAGGCATCCTGACACGGACTTCCCGGAAGGTTTAGGATGACATCTGGTGTGAAGGAGGCTGGCGGGATGACGCAAGACCGGTCAGGGCAGGGCGATGTGGGCGCCCAGGGCCCGCTCACGGAGTCGGATCTCGACGATCAGATGGATGTCGGCTCCGCTTCCATCCTCGTTGTGGATGACCACGAGCAGAATCGCGAGCTGCTCCAGGCCTACCTTGAGGACATCGGATGCGATGTCCGGACCGCCGCCGATGGCATCGAGGCACTGGCCCAGATCGAGTCCGACCAACCGGATCTGGTGATCCTCGACGTCATGATGCCCCGGATGAGCGGCTTTCAGCTCTGCGAGAAGCTCAAAGGCGATCCGGGGACACGCGATATCCCCATCGTCATGGTCACGGCACTCAGCGAAGTGGGTGATGTCGAGCGGGCCGTCGAATCCGGGGCCGACGACTTCCTGACCAAGCCGGTGTACAAGCTCGAGCTTGTCACCCGGGCCAAGTCACTCTTGCGCGTGCGACTACTCAAGCGCCAGCTTGAAGACACCCTCGCTCAGATGCGGCGCATCGAGGACGACACGCAGGACTGACCGATTTACGCCGCGGCTTCGTATCGCAGAATCGCGGGGCTGTCGGCCGGACGCACCCAGCGGGCACATGCTCCACGCGGCTCCTGTGCGGCGAGCAGGTGCTGCAGATAGTTGGCCAACTGAAGCGTGTCGAAGTGCGCGAGAAACGTCGGCGGCGCTGTCGGATTGAGCACCGTGATGTTCGCGATGAGCTGCTCACGCGTGAGCGGAATCGTGTCCTCGTGCATCACCACTTCTGCAACCATGTGCGTCTGCTCCCTGTTCGCGTCCTTCGTGGGGCACTGTCATCGGGAATCATGCGCGCATCACCTGAGCGTGTAACCACAACGGACCGATCACCCCGCCGACATCTTGGGGCAGGGGCGACATGTTGTGGTTGCCGTGACCACAGGCACGACGCAGCCGCGCAATGACAGTCCCTGAGCCATGGACCTGGCTCCAATCGTGGCGACGCACCACCCGACGCTGCCCTGCCCACCCACTGACCGGCCGGCCCGACCCACCACGAGCCCCACCCGTCGTAGGTCCGCCGCCGTATACACTCGACGCCATGAACGCGCTGACCATCACCACGCAAGGTCCACCCGTCGCCGACCACATCAAGGCGGTCACCGACTGGCCCGATGACGTCGCCGCCGGGCCCGGCGAGGTCGTCGTCGCCGTCGAGACCTCCGCGCTCAACCACATGGACATCTGGGTCGGCCTCGGCATCCCCGGCGTCGATCTGACCTATCCGCGGATCTCCGGGTGCGATGCGTGCGCACGCGTCGAGTCCGTCGGCCCCGGGGTCAGCGATGCCTGGGTCGGCCGTCGCGTCGTCATCAACGCGGCTGTACGCCAGCCCGAGCGCGTCCATCCCGGTGACCCCACCGGTGCGACCCTCGCCGCCAACTACCAGCTGATCGGTGAGCACCACCACGGCATGCACCGCGACCGCCTCGCCGTCCCCGCGGCGAACATCGCAGATGTCGGCGATGCCGACCCCGTTCAGGCCGCTGCGTTCGGACTCGTGACGCTCACGGCGTACTCGATGATGATCACCAAGGCCCGGCTCCGCCCCGGCCAGAGCGTGCTCATCACCGGCATCGGCGGCGGCGTCTCCACTGCCGCCCTCGCCCTCTGCCGCTGGATGGGCTGCCCCACCATCGTCACCAGCCGCCATCAGTGGAAACTCGACAGGGCCACCGAACTCGGAGCCGCCGCGACCATCCTCGACGAGGGACAGGACTGGTCCCGCGACGTCCGTGCGTGGACCAGCAAGCGCGGCGTGGACATGGCGGTGGACTCCATCGGTGCCCCGACGCACCTCAACTGCATCAAGTCACTCGCCCGAGGCGGCGCCTTCGTGACCCCCGGCAACACCGGCGGCCCGCGCGTCGAGACCGACCAGGCCCGCATGTTCTGGAATCAGTTGCGCCTGTTCGGCTCCACCATGGGCACGAACGACGAATGGCGTGAGGTCGCTGCCCTGTTTCGGGCAGGACACGTCACGCCCGTCGTGGACTCCGTGACCCCGTGGTCCGACGGCGCCTCGGCCTGGAAGCGGCTCGAATCGGGTGCGCAGTTCGGCAAGCTGGTCATCGACTGGCGACGCTGACGAATCCGCCGCTCCGGGCTATCGTCTCCCTTCCCATCCGGGACAGACGAAAGGAACTCCATGGGTCTTCTCGACGGTACGGCTGGTCTGGTCTTCGGCGTCGCCAACGATCGCTCCTACGCCACCCACATCACGCGCTCCATCGTTGAGCAGGGTGGCACCTGCGCGTTCGCTCACCTCCCCGGCGAGAAGAACGAGCGGCGCACCAGGAAGGCCGTCGAGGGGCTCGGCATCAGCGATCCGTGGCTCCACCCGTGCGACGCCTCCAGCGACGACGATCTGGATGCCATCTTCGATGCCTACGCCCAGGCCCATGCCGGCAAGCTCAACTACGTCATCCACTCCATCGCCTTCGCTGATCGAGAGTGGCTCCGTCCCGGCAAGTTCGTCGAGACGCCCCGCGCGTCCTACCTCAGCGCCGTGGACGTCAGTGCGTACACCCTCGCCGCCATGGCCCGGCGCGCCCGGCCGATGATGCGCGACTCCGGCGGTGGCTCCATCCTCGGGATGAGCTACTACGGCTCCGAGAAGGTCGTCCCCGGCTACAACGTCATGGGCGTCGCCAAAGCCGCGCTCGAGTGCACCGCACGCTATCTCGCGGCGGAACTCGGCGGCGACGGCATCCGCGTGAACACCATCTCCGGTGGCCCGCTACGCACACTTGCCGCGTCCGCTGTCGGCGGCATCGATTCCATGCTGGACGCCACCCCCAAGCACGCCCCGCTGCGCAGGAATGTGGAGGGCGCCGACGTCGGCGGCACCGCCGTCTGGCTTCTCAGTGACCTCGGCGCCGGCGTCACCGGCGAGAACGTCTATGTGGATTGCGGCATCAACATCATCGGTGCCGGCAACCCCGAAGACGGCTGATCGCCAGCCCTCAACTGCAATGCGATGCGGACTCTGCTCCGCGCACAAAAAACCCCCGAGCGGTGGTGGGTACCGCCCGGGGGAGGCAAGAGTAGGGCCGCGGCGAATGTCCTCGTTGCAAGGAAGCCGCAGCCCTCTACGGTGGGCTTGGAAGCCGTCGCATCGCGGCGACGGGGAACAACAAACGAAGAGGTGCCGGTGGAATCGGGCGGCCCGAGTCGCGTCGGCGTGATCCGTGGCACTGCGTGCCGATTCAGCTGCGAGCCCGGGCGGCGCTCCCGTCACCGGTTATCCACCCGGTGATCGGTCGGCGAGACTCCCTCCATGCGCCGGCCGTCTCCCGCTCTTTCCCGCCGGTCACCTCTTCGTTGCACATCGTGCGTCCATTCGGAGCATGAACGCAGTACGTCCTCATGACGCCGACGACCGTCGCCGACGTCCATTGACTCTCATTCAGCTGCAGCCCATCGAGTGGCCGCAGTTCAAACACCGGTAGCACGTGCCGTTGCGCACTGTGATCGTGCCGCAGACTTCGCACGCCGGAGCGTCCTCCTGCAACTCCGCCATCGCCGTTGACAGGCCCGACGGCTTCGGCTCGCTCGCCGCCGATGACTGCATCGTCGGCGTCACACTCTGCACGACCTCGCTCCCACTCGATGATCCGAGCGTGAGATCGATGCGCGACTTCATCCGCGTCGTCACCTTCTCCTCGACGCCGACCGATGACACCTCACGGTCATGCTGCACCACACGCTCCGTCGTCGCACGCACGGCCGCTGCCGGACGCGTTGACTCGGTCTCCTCAGCAGGACGCTTGGGCGCGTTCTGCTCGCGGTACCCGTCGATGAACTGCATGCCAAGCCAGCGGAAGATGTAGTCCACGAGGCTCTTGGCGAACGGGATGTCACGGTTCGACGTGATGCCCGCGGGTTCGAACCGCTGATGCGTGAACTTCCGCACCAGGCTCTCGACCGGCACGCCGTACTGCAGCGCGACGCTCGTCGCCGTGCCCAGCGAGTCCATCAGACCGCCGATCGTCGAGCCCTCCTTGCTCATCGTGATGAACAGCTCGCCCGGAGCACCGTCGTCGTACAGACCGACCGTCAGGTAGCCCTCGTGGCCGGCGACGTTGAACTTGTGCGTCAGCGACTGGCGCGTGTCCGACAGGCGACGACGCATCGGACGGTGGATGATCCGCTCCGTCACGATCGCGGCCGTGTGCCCATCGCCGTCCGAGACTGCCGCGGCGACACGCGTCGTCTCCGCCGCCACCTCTTCGCGAGCCTCGATGATCGACTCCTCGTCTTCGTCGATTTCCAGGACCTTGAGATCCGTCGCGGACTCGTCGTCCTTCGTCTCGCTCTTGGTGCTGAGCGGCTGGCTCAGCTTGCAGCCGTCGCGATACAGCGCGTTGGCCTTCAGACCAAGCTCCCAGCTCAGGCGATACGCCGCGGCGATGTCCTCCTCGGACGCATCGGCCGGCAGATTGATCGTCTTGCTGATCGCACCACTGATGAACGGCTGGGCAGCGCCCATCATCCGGATGTGTCCCTCGGGACGGATGAATCGCGTGCCCTTCGCGCCGCACGGGTTGGCACAGTCGAAGACCGCCAGATGCTCCTCCGCGAGGTGCGGAGCGCCCTCGACCGTCTGCGAACCGCAGACACGCTCGTTGAGGGCCGCGATTTGGCGCGACGTCAGGCCGAGACGACGCAGAAGGTTGAACGACGAATCCGCCTTGGCCTCCGCGGCGTCGATGCCGACACGCTCCAGCGCCTCGTCTCCCAGCGTCCATGCGTTGAACGCGAAGCCGATCTCAAAGACGCCAGGCAGTGCGTCGGCGACGCGTGACAGGTCCTCATCCGTGAGCCCGACCTCATGCAACCAGTCCGACAGGCTCGTGTCCTGCTCGCCGGTGCCGTCCGTCGTCGGCAGCGGCACGTCCAGCGTTAGCGTGCCGAGGACGTACACGAGGATCTGCTTGATCTCGTCGTCCTCGTACCCGAGCGCCTCGAGGGCCGGCCGGAGCGACTGATTGGCGATCTTGAAGTACCCGCCACCAGCCAGCTTCTTGAACTTCACCAGCGCGAAGTCCGGCTCGACGCCCGTCGTATCGCAGTCCATCAGCAGCCCGATGGTGCCTGTGGGCGCGATGACCGTCGTCTGGGCATTGCGGTAGCCGTGCTTCTCGCCCAGCGCCAGCGCATCATCCCACGCGCCGGTCGCGCGGCTCAGCATCGTCCGAGCGTTGGCGATGTTCACGGTGCCGCCCTTGAGCAGGGCGTGATCGATCGGCACCGGGCGGATCTTCAGATCCTCCCACTCCGCATCCCCCCGGGCCACGCCGTGCGCCGCACGCCGATGATTGCGGATGACGCGAAGCATGTGCTTCTTGTTGTCCTTGTACCCGGCGAACGGTCCGTGCTCGCGTGCCATCAGAGCCGACTGCCGGTACGCGCGTCCGGTGAGGATCGACGTCAGACAGCCGCAGACCGCGCGGGCCTCGTCGGAGTCGTAGGCGATGCCCGCCTGCATCAGCATCGCGCCGATGTTGGCGTAGCCGAGCCCGAGCGTGCGGTACACGTAGCTCAGACGCGCGATCTCCTCCGACGGATACTGCGCCATCAGGACGCTGATCTCGAGCACCGTGGTCCACAGGTCGATGCAGTGCTCGTACCGATCGACATCAAACGTGCGCGTCTTGGAGTCGTAGAACTTCAGCAGGTTGATCGAGGCCAGGTTGCACGCCGTGTTGTCGAGGAACATGTACTCCGAGCACGGGTTGCTGGCGTTGATGCGCCCGCTCTCCGGGCATGTATGCCACGCATTGATCGTCGAGTCGTACTGCACGCCCGGATCGGCGCAGCGCCACGCCGCGTACACGATCTCGTCCCACAGCTCACGGGCCGGCAGCGTGCGGGCGACGGCGCCCGTCGTCCGCTCCGTCAGCGTCCACTCGCCATCCTCGTCCAGCACCTCGAAGAACCGATCGGGGATGCGCACCGAGTTGTTGGCGTTCTGACCGCTGACCGTCTGGTACGACTCGCCGTTGAAGTCGTAGTCGAGCGTGAGGCCGAGACGCTCGGCGACGCCGGCGTGCTCATCGCCCAGCACCTTGAGTCCCTCGACCAGTGCGGCGACCTTCAGCTCCTCGCGCACCTTCCAGTTCACGAATTCGCTGATGTCGGGGTGATCCAGGTCCAGGCAGACCATCTTCGCCGCCCGGCGCGTCGTGCCACCGCTCTTGATGGCGCCCGCGGCACGGTCGCCGATCTTGAGCCAGCTCATCAGGCCGCTGGACTTGCCGCCGCCCGAGAGGATCTCGCCCTCAGCCCGCAGCTGCGAGAAGTTGGTGCCGGTGCCCGAGCCATACTTGAACAGGCGGGCTTCGCGAACCCACAGGTCCATGATGCCGCCGTCGTTGACCAGGTCATCGCTGACCGACTGGATGAAGCAGGCGTGCGGCTGGGGATGCGTGTACGAATCCTCGCTCAGCTTCACCTCGCCCGTCTTCGGATCGGCGTAGTAGTGACCCTGGGCCGGACCGTTGATGCCGTAGGCGAAGTGCAGGCCGGTGTTGAACCACTGCGGCGAGTTGGGCGCCGTCATCTGGTGCACCAGCGTGTACACCAACTCGTCATGGAACGCCTGGGCGTCGGCGGGCGAGTCGAAGTAGTTGTGCGTCTCGCCCCAGTCCTTCCAGCACCCGGCCAGACGACCGATCACCTGGCGGGCCGAGCGCTCCGGACCGAGCACCGGCGTGCCGTCCTCATTGGTCAGCGCCTCGCCATCATCACCAAGCTGCGGCACGCCCGCCTTGCGGAAGTACTTGCTGACCATGATGTCCGTCGCAAGCTGCGACCAGCCCTTGGGGACTTCCGCGTCGGCCATCTCGAAGACGACCGAACCATCCGGATTGCTGATTCTGCTTGAACGCTTCACCCACTCTGTGGTGGCAAATGGATCCTGACCCGCCTTGGTCCACTTCCGCGTGACTTTCATCCTGGCCCGTTCCCTCTCGCTATGCATCCGACGCGCGTGTCCCTGCGCGTCAGTTCGAAATGTCAATTTGTCTCAACGAGCACCGGCTCAGCCGACACCCAACACATCACAGACGAACACATTCGCGTTGAACGTCTCCCCGGCGCTTCACACGCCGAGGAGACCTTCCCTCGCACTCAACGCCCCATGGCAGACAAAGTGCGCACAAATGACGGGTGAAATCGCACGACCCTCACCTCAATCAGTCAACGCGCGGCAGCGTGAGCCCCGCCTGATCCTGGTACTTCCCTGACTTGTCCGCGTAACTGACGCGACAGACCTCGTCGGCGCGAAGGAAGATCATCTGTGCGATGCCTTCATTCGCGTACACCTTCGCGGGCAGCGGCGTTGTGTTGCTGATCTCCAGCGTCACCTTGCCGCGCCACTCAGGCTCCAGCGGCGTGACGTTCACGATCAGGCCGCAGCGTGCGTAGGTGCTCTTGCCGACGCAGATCACGAGCACGTCGCGCGGGATGTCGAACCACTCCACCGTCTCCGCCAGCGCGAAGCTGTTGGGCGGAATGATGACGTGATCCGTGCCCTGCTCGTCGCAGTCGATGTCCACCATCATGTCGTCGGTGAACCGCTTGGGATCCACCACGCTCAGGCCGCCATGCCGCGGCGTGGGTGTGAACACCTGAAACTTTGACCCGACGCGGACGTCGTAGCCGTAACTCGAAACCCCGTAGCTCACCTTGCCGGAGCGCTTCTGGGAGACTTCGAACGGCTTGATATCGACCAGCCGCTCGATTTGTGCGTCGCACAAGACGCCCATGGACCCGTCCTCCCTGCAAACCCCTGAGTCCGGACAAGGGGATAGCGCCGGCCTGTACGAAGGCCGTTTCCCTCCCGGGACCCTGAAGTTCGCGTCGCTGTCCTCGTCACCCGCCCGATCGGCTTGCCTTGACCCGATCAGTCATTCGCGAGTGGCGCGAGACGCACACCATATCGCACAACATGTGGTGCTCACAACAACATTCTCAACAAAATCATGTGGATAACATGTCTTATCGGACCGGCAGCGCCCAACCTTCCATCCTACCGCAACTTGCGCGCGACCGCCGCAGGTCCGCCCACGCCACCTGTGGTGTGTACAACTTGACGCGGGCAGATTCGGCTACCGCATATGGGGTAGAACCACCCGACGAGCACCACCCCGCCCCACGGACACCCCCCACTGGCCCCCACGGGATACGCTTTTCGCGTGGAGAGAGAAGACCACACCGTGCAGCCCGCAGCTGAGACCGCCGATGCCGGCTCCGCCGCCGACCCGCTCATGGCCGACATGACTGAGGCCCAGCGTGCCGCCGTCGAGGCCACTGAGGGGCCCATTCTCGTGCTCGCCGCCGCGGGCTCAGGCAAGACGCGCGTCATCACGCGCCGCATCGCCTACCTGCTGTCACTGGGCATCCCGCCGTGGCAGATCCTCGCGCTCACGTTCACCAATAAGGCCGCCGGCGAGATGCGCGAGCGCGTGCTGCAGCTCATCGCGCCCGAACACGCCGAGGACGACAACCCATCCCGCGCACTGCGCGGCCTCACCGTCACCACCTTCCACTCCCTGTGCGCGCGCCTGCTGCGCCGCTACAGCCCGATGATGGAAGGCACCCCCGGCTGGGGCATCGCGCACGACTACACCATCTACGACTCCGACGATCAGAACGCGCTCATGAAGCGCGTGATCAAGGCGCTTGACCTCTCCACCAGCAACTGGTCGCCGCGCAGCGTGCTCTCCACCATCAGCAACGCCAAGAACGAGATGACCGACGCCGCGGCGTTCGAGCGCAACGCCGGCGATTACTACAGCCGCTCCATTGCGCGCATCTACTCCGCGTATGACAAAGCTCTCAAGGATGCCAACGCGGTTGACTTCGATGATCTCCTGCTGCTGACCGTCCGCATCCTGCGGGAGTGCGATGAAGCCCGGGAGGAAGTCCAGTCACGCTGGCGCTACTTGATGATCGACGAGTATCAGGACACCAATGGTGTGCAGTTCATGCTGTCCACGCTGCTCGTCGGGGCTGAGCCGGGGCAGCAGCCCAACATCTGCGTCGTCGGCGATCCTGATCAGTCCATCTACGGCTGGCGCGGGGCGGACATCAGCAACATCCTCGACTTCGAAGAGCAGTACGAGGGCGCCCGCATCATTCCATTGGGCCAGAATTTCCGCTCGACTGCACCGATCCTCGCCGCGGCGGACCACCTGATCCAGCACAACACGCGGCGAAAGCACAAGGACCTGTTCACGACAACCGAAGGCGGGGACCCACCCGAGGTCGTCCTCTGCCGCGATGAGCACCACGAGGCGCATTACGTCGTCGATTGGTTCAAGCGGATCCACGAAGAGAACAGCACGATCGCCTGGAAGGACATGGCGGTCTTCTACCGCAACAACGCGCTCAGCCGCGTGATGGAGGATGCGCTGCGCGGCAGCGGCATTCCCTATGTCATCGCACGCGGCACGGCCTTCTACCAACGCGAGGAGGTCAAGGACGCCATCGCCTACCTGCGCGTCGTCGCCAATCCCGCCGACGAGGTCTCACTTCGACGCATCCTCAACAAGCCGGCGCGCAAGATCGGATCCACCAGCCTTGCGCGCGTGGAGGACTTCGCCCAGCGCAACGATCTGACGCTCTTCGCCGCACTCGCACGTGCCGATGAGGCCGAAGGCATCTCGCCCGCAGGGGCCAAAGCCATGCGCGGCTTCGTCGCCATGATCGGCTCGTGGACGGGATCTGGGACATTCATGGGTGCCGACGTCAGCGCATCGCTCAGCGAGCTCGTCGGACGGGTGCTGAAGGAATCGGGCCTCGAAGGACACTACACGGCGCAGCAGGCCCGCAGCGGCTCGCCCGCCGACGAGAACCGGCTCGCCAACCTGGAGGAGCTGGTCTCATCGGCCCACGACTTCGAACTCGAGTACGACGTCACCGACGATCCCGGCCTCGCGCCATCACCTGCAGAGCTCAGCGAAGGACGCACCGATGACGGCGCTCCCCCGCTGCTCGCAATCCTGCGCGCGTATCTCGAGTCGGTCTCCCTCGTGGCCGACGCCGACCAGGTAGATCCTGCCAACGGTGCGATCACGCTCATGACCCTGCACGCTGCCAAGGGACTGGAGTTCCCCGCCGTTGCCATGATCGGTCTCGAGGAGGGACTGCTTCCCTCGATGCGCGCCATGGAGAGCGATGCCCAACTGGAGGAGGAGCGCCGCCTGGCGTTTGTCGGCATCACCCGAGCCATGCACCGGCTGACCATGACCTCCGCCAAGCTGCGCACACATCGAGGCATTCAGGAGCGGACCATTCCCAGCCGCTTCCTCGGTGAACTCCCGCCGCAAGGCGTCGTCGTGTCCGATCGCTCCGACGCGATCAACCATGCCGGCTTCCAGGACGGCGCCGGCGGCGATGCCCCTTGGGACGACTACGACTTTGACCAGACAAGCCCCGATGAGCGACTGGCCCGAGCCCGGCGTTCGTCCTCCAAGGGCGGATCCGGCGACGCCTTCGGCATCGGCGCGATGGTGCGTCACCCGCAGTTCGGGGTCGGCGCGATCGT
>JBCBTA010000022.1:0-16130 GCA_039818905.1 Planctomycetota bacterium | reverse complement strand
GATACGGAAGTCGAAGGCGTCTACGCGGAGGGTGACATTTCCGTCACCGACGGTGATTACACCATGCGCGGCAGCCGCGTCTTCTTCGACGTGGCGACCGAGCGGGCCATGGCGGTCGATGCGGTTTTCTGGACATACGACGAAGACCGCGGCATGTCGCTGTATCTCCGGGCCGACGCGATTCGCCAGGAGGCGGACAACCAGTGGTCGGGGCAGGATGTCACGCTGTCGAACGTGGCGTTCGCCGAGCCGCACTTCGCCATCGGCGTCTCGGATCTGACGCTGACACGGGGCGTGGGTTCGTCCGGCGCTCCGAAGTACACCGTGGAGGCCGAGGGCGTCGGTTTCGAGATCGGTGGCGTCCCGGTGCTTGGTCTGCCCAGCGTCAGCGGCGAACTGCGTCCGAGCCCGCTGCGTGAGGTGGGGTACGAGAACGACGCCGGTGACAACATCATCCGGACCCGTTGGGACCTCTTCACGCTATTCGGTGCCGATGCAGGCGAGCGCAACAGGGCCGACCTGCTGCTCGACGGCTACATCGAGCGCGGCCCGGCGGGCGGTGTCGATCTCGAGTGGGCCGACGACGGCATCTTCGGCTCGGCCTTCGGCTACTACATCTTTGATTCCGGTACCGACAAGCTGACGACCGGCGCCCGCATCGATCGCGACAACGACCATCGTGGCATCGCCCTGTTCGAGAACATCTGGCGTTTCGACCGCGAGTGGGCCCTGTTCCTCGAGGGCAGCTACATCTCCGACGAGGCGTTCGTGGATGCGTTCTTCGAGGAGTGGGCCGAAGAGCGGCGCGAGTTCACCAACTCCGCGTATCTGCGCTACCTCGATGAGCAGGCCATCGTCAGTCTCGAAGCCCGCGGCACGTTCAACGACTTCATTGCCAACGAGTACCTGCTGCAGAGTCAGGGTTTCCAGGTCGAGCGGCTGCCTGAGGTGAGCGGGGCGGTGATCGGACAGGAAGGCTTCGGCCTGCTGTCGTACAGCGGCGAAGCGCAGTTCAGTCGGATCCAGGCGAACTTCAGTGAGCCCCGGCTGCGTGACTACGGGCTCGACAACGCAGGGCGGGCCGACGCCGCGTTCCCGGGCCTGACGCCGGACGACCGTCTCAGCGAGCAATTCCGTGCAGCGGGATTCACGGAAGATCCGGTCAACCGGTTTGATACGCGTCACGAAGTCGAGGTGCCGCTGGCTGCAGGACCCTTCAACATCGTGCCCTTCGCCGTCGGTCGGTTCACCGCGTACGACACCGACTTTGCGGACTTCCGTGGTCCGGACGGTCCTGATGACGAGATGCGCTTCTGGGGTGCCGCGGGTGTGCGGGCACAGACATCCATCGTGCGCATCGACGAGAGCGCGAGCTCGGAGCTCTTCGATGTCGATCGCATTCGGCACATCATCGAACCGGGTTTGACCGTCTGGCAGGGTGACTCATCACTCGATTCAAGCGAGCTGCCGACCTATGACGACAGCGTCGAGGCGCTGGCGGAGGGCACCGTCGTTCGCGCGGGGATGCGCAACACGTGGCAGACCAAGCGGGGGCGCCCCGGCGAGAAGTACAGCGTTGACTGGATGGTCTTCGATCTCGACTACGTCTGGTCGTCGGAGGGCGCGACCCGCGAGTCCCCCTTCGGGCGCTTCGACGAGGCCCGGCCGGAGCTCTCGGCCCTGGGCGAATACCTGCACTTCGATGGCACGATGCAGCTGACCGACGCGGTCGCGGTGGTGGGCGAGATCGTGCACGACTTCGAGGAGAAGGGGACGGCTCGCGCGTCGGCGGGCATGCGTGTTGACCATGGCGATGGCGTGCTGCTGTTCCTCGAGACGCGCTATCTCGATGGCTACACCACGTCGCTGGTGCGGGCGGGCACACGCCTGGAGCTGACCAAGAAGTACGCGATCGGGCTCGCGGCCGGCTACAACGTTGCGGTGGGTGAAGTCCAGAACGCCGAGTTGGAAGTGGAGCGGCGCTTCCCCCAGTTCACCTTCCTCGGTTCGATCGACCTCGACGAGATCGCCGACCGCGTCAGCATCGGTCTGACGGTGCGGCCGGTGGGATTCGAGGAAGAGAGCCGGCGCCGTCCCTTTACGTACGAGGAAGACGGCCTGCCGGTGCCGGATCGTTCGCCGCGGCGCCTTGCGCCCGGTCGCATACGGTCGGGCCCGCTCAGCGACCCGCGATGATGGTGCCGCGACGCACGGCGCATGAAAAAGCCTCACCTATGGGGTGAGGCTTCGGTGTGATCAACATGGTGCCGAAGGCATCAGCCGCTGATGTTGGTGACCTTGACCTTCATCAGACGCTGGCGATGGCCCTGCTTACGGCGGTAGCCCTTGCGGCGCTTGAACTTGATGACGTCGATCTTCTTCGACTTGAACTCGCGCTCGACGATGTCGGCGGTGACGGCAGCGCCGTCAACGTAGGGCGTGCCGATCTTGGAGCCGGACTCCGAGCCGACCAGAAGAACGCGGTCGAACGTCACGTCCGTTGCGCTCTCGGGAAGGTCACGAATATCCAGGACGATCTCGTCGCCCACCTTGGCTTTGATCTGGGTGCCGCTGTCTTCGAAAATCGCGTACATGAGATGCCTCCGGTCGGTCTCCGTCCGGTGAACGGAGCCGAAGAGTGTAGCAGGCCGGAGGCGTGAGGCAAGGTGGGGGAGGATGCCGGGTTCAGGAGGCCGTCGCGGCGGTTTCCTGGGCGTCGCGGCAGAGATCCAGCGGAGCATCGAGATCGACGGCCATCTCCCGGATCTCGGCGTTGGTGAGGTCGGCCAGCGGGAGCGAGACCTCGAAGTCGCTCTGTCCCAGGGCCGGCTGATCCAGCGTGGCGATGCGGGTCACCATCTCGGCCAGCTCTGCGGCTCGTTGCATGTCATCGAGGCTGCTGCCGCAGTTGATGGGCCAGATGACCCGCTCGGCGCCACGCCGATCCGCCTCGGCGCACGCCGCGAGCAGCCAGCCGGCTGCCTCCATCGTGCCGGTGGTCCACTCGGGGCCGGTCTCGGGGGCCAGCAGCACCTCGGAGTAGCCGAGGAGTTCCGACTGGCGGGAGACAAGCTCCAGGGCGATCGGGCTCTTGGGGCAGTCGGTGAAGAGAGCCGAGCCGACGGGTGGAACCCACGCGATGACCTCGGACCGCTCGCCTGCCATCAGGCACGCGACCAGGGCGCTGAGAGAGCCGTCGTTGATGACCAACTGAGGAGGACCCATGCGGGCAGTATCGGCCCGCTGGTCACGATGACATAAAGGCCCGTCAGCGAACCTCGCTCACTTCATGAAGCTGACGCCGACGCCCGGCAGCCCGAGAACCCGGCGCCAGGCCGACAGCTGCCCAGCGTGGTAGGCCTCATGCCACAGGGCGTAGTCCAGCCAGTGCCGGATGGTGGGGAGGTGTTCCCTGGTGCGGTCGTCCGGATTCTCGCCTTTGAGATCGTCGTCCGACATCCGGCCGATCCGGGCCATGAGCACACTGCGGACGGCGTCGAGCCGGTCGAGGTAGGTCTGCTTTGGCTCGTACTCCGCTCCGCCTGCCAGCGGGGCGCTCGCCGGGCCATAGACGGCGATCCACTGCTGATCGAGGCGTGCCTCGCTGTCGCAGCTGAGCAGGTCCGCCAGGTAGGCGTCGAGCCCGAAGAGATGACCCAGTGTCCACGCGGCGTGGTTCATGCCCGAGGCGGGCTGCTGGAAGAGCTGTTCGTCATCGAGATCCTCAACCAGCGCAAGCGTCTGACGTCGGGTTCGTGCCAGCGCGTCGAGGAGTGCGTCGGTGCTCATGGGCGACAGTCTACGTCCGATAGTGCCGCTTGCTGTCACTCTGGAGAACGCAGAGCACGTGGGATGGGCCGGGATCGGCGAAACCTGCAGGTTCATGAGGGGAATCAATTGCCACCCCCGCGAACGTGTGGCCTACTGCAACTGCATCTTCCCGCACGGGGAAGGTGCGGAAACACGTCAGTTTCAACACGTCACAGGGAAGGCGACCTGGAGGGGTCCCGGACCGCATCAGGGGAAAGAAATGAACCAGATCAGCGCCGTCGGTGCGCTCGCAGGTGTTGCGTGCGCGCTGACCCTGGCAGGCACGGCCCATGCTGCGCCCATTGCCACCAACTGTGTCGATTTCTCGACCGACGACAATGGCATGGTCATCGCCAACGGTCAGGAGATCGACGGGGAGTTCTTCGCGGACTTCACGGTCTCCGGCGTCGGAGCGGCTCGCCTCGCGGCGTTCGACTCCACGCCCAGTGGACCGAACGATCCGAGTGGCGATGAGGATCTTCTCGTCGATCTCGGCAACGTTCTGATCATCCAGAACGACAATCTGCTGTCCAAGACGGGCGACATCTTCGACACCGTCGATGACGACGCCGGCGGTGGAGCCGTGCTCTTCAGCTTCAACAGCCCCGTAACGCTCGAGTCGATCGATCTGATCGACATCGACAGCAGCGCGGCCGTGACGGTCACCATGACCGACGGCAACGGGCTGACGCGTACGTACTCGGTGCCCGACAACTGGACGTTCGATGTCGAGTCGTCGCCGCTTGGCTGGGACACGCTGGACCTGACGAGCCTGGCCGACCAGGACAGTGAAGGTGCCGGCGGTCCTGCGACTGCTGTCGAGGACTTCGGATTCGACGCGAACGACGTGGTGAGTCTGGAAGTTGACTTCTCCGGCTCCGGCGCGCTCGACAACGTCAAGTATGTTCCCGGGCCGGCCACGGCGGCCATGCTCGCCTGCAGCGGCATCGCTGCAGTGACCCGTCGTCGGCGCTCGTAGGGCGCAGTCCCACTGCTCGACCCTCGGTCGAGGACAATCTCACATCGATCTCAACCGGCCCGTGGCTTGCCACGGGCCGGTTTTTGTTGACTCATCCCGCCGCGCGTGATGCCTGCTGGCAGGCGAGGTGTGGACGCTGCGCTCATCCGCCGCGGGCTCGTCCAACTGGGCCGCAATGACACTTCGATGGCACCAGACGCCCTCTGGGGCCCGTGAGAAGGGGGATCGCCCCTGGATCCCCTGTGAACGACTTTTTTGGACCTTTCGCTTGCGTCGTCCGGAAACCGAGCCACGTTATTGGTGCCAAGGGAAGAAGGAGCACGCAGCCCCTTCTACAAATCGAGTTGTTTTCCGCTTCGAGCTTGTTCGATTCGAATCGGTTGTTTGTTGAGTGAGTCAGAAGGCCTGGGAACGAAGCACTCGCGCGGTCGTCTCGTCCAAATGGGAACGAGTCTGACAGGCGATCACGTGGAGTGAGGGAGGCAAGCAATGAACTATCGTGAGATTTCGTGCGCGATCGTTGTGTCCGGACTGGCCGGCACGGCACTCGGACAGGCGACGTTGCAGCACGGCACGGATGCGTCCGCGTATGACTCGGACATGTACGGCAGCGTGACTGATGTCATCGCTGTCAATGGCGGTCCGATCTTCCATGTTCGCGACAAGCCGGACAGCGGTGAGTCAACGACGGCACAAGGCGCTGATATCTACGTGGAGAACACGAGCAGTCGTCCGCGTCGGTCGCCGCCAAACTCCAACGAGAACTACAACGTTGGCGTCTTCGAGTTCCAGCTCGATGCAGGAAACGGCTTCTTCGATTTCCTGACGTTCTGCCTGGAGCCGGGCATTCCGCTGCCGGGTGACCTCACCACGATGCAGGGCGCCGAGTACGAGCTCAAGGAGCTCGAGGACTTCGGTCCGACCCTCACCGATGAAGAGATCTGTGACCTCGAACTGCTGTGGTTCAACGCCTTCGAGCTGACGACCACCGGTGACGAGATGTTCACGGCGCAGGACTACGCCGCGGCGTTCCAGCTCTTCGTGTGGGAGGTTGCCAGCGACGATACGCCGTTCAATCTGCAGGGCGGTGAAGTCGGCGTCTTCGCAGTTGGCGGCATCGAGACCAGAATCGTCAACATCGGCAACACGTGGCGCGACAACATCGACGACGGCATCTGGACCGAGAAGACGGAACTCCAGTTCCTCTTCAGCGAGGATGGGCAGGACCTGCTCTTCCCGACGCCCGGCGCCGCGACGCTGCTCGCATTCGCCGGCATCGGCGCCGGCACACGCCGCCGTCGTTCCGCCTGAGTACACGGTTGACGGTGACGGCGCGCTTCGACTTCGGTCATCCCTAGCGTATCGGGCTGATTTCCAGCCGGGGTCGATCGACACGCCGACCACCTGACACGAACGATCGCAAGAACAAGACACCAAGCTTCGTTCTTCAAGCCGAGGACGGGGCGACCACCCACGGTCGCCTCGTCTTCTTTTTTGCCCGCTCGGTATTCTGACGCCGCGTCATGCAACGTGCCTTGCCCAGATCGCCAACCTGGATTCGTCTGCAGGAGTCCGATGACCTCGATCGTCTGGTCATCGAGCGGTCCGGCGCACGCAAGGACCGTGTCTACATCGCGGCTCTCGTCATCTTCTGGCTGATCTGGACGCCGATCACCATCGCAGCGACCCTGCTGCTGCCGCACTCGCTCGGACGCACCATCTGGCTGGTCTTTGGCTACGTGGGTGTCATTGTCGTGCCGCTGTCACTTCTGCAGCTTCGCGGACGCGAAGTCATCGAAGTCACTGATGACCAGATTCGTGTTCGCACCACGCCATGGCCCGGACTGCGCTGGAACTGCACGCGCGAGCGATTGAAGCTCGTATCGTTCGAGTACTACGGCACGGTTGAGCCGGAGACGATTCCGACGGTCAATCTCGTGCGTAATGGTGTCAACCCGTTCACGGAGCGCTGCATGCTCGCCAGCGGGCTGCACCCGGATCATCGACGCGAAGTCTTCGACACCATCGACGCACTGCTCGGGGCACGCGGCTACACCTTCGAACGACGCACCCTGGAGGGTTAGCGTACGTACGCGGGGAACTCGACCTCTTCGATGAACGAGGCGTAGTTCTTGTGCCGGCCCGATGAGGTCTTGTACAGCGGTCGGTTCACCTGGTCATACGACAGGGTGCGCACGGTTCGCCGCGACTTGTGGAACTCGAAGCAGCGATCGTCCCAGTCGAGGCCGAGGAAGTCGATGATCCGCGGGAACTCCTCTTCGGGGTTCTCGACAAGGTTCTCGTAGTGGACATCGAGAATCGGCACGTCCAGCGTCGCCTTCCAATGCTCCATCATGCGCCACGACTGTTCCCACGCCTTGGCGGCCCACTCCACGCGGGTCGTCCACGGGTGCAGTCGGTTGTTGAAGCCGCCCATGAAGCAGGAGATGGCAACGTCGCGCGGGTCGCGGATCGCGTGGATGATCCGCGTCTTCGGGAACAGCCGCGCGATCAGGCCGACCAGCTTGTTGTTGCCCAGCGCCTTGTTGACGACGCGCTCGGCGTCGGAGGGGGCGATGGAGCGAAGCTGCTTGACGTAGTCCTTTGCCGTGCGCGTCCAGCGGTACGCGTCGTACTTGCCGAAGCACTTCGGTGGCTCCTTCTCCGGGTCGTAGACGCGGGAGAGGTCATACGCGAAGCGCTCGATGGAGTTCAGCTCACCGACGCCCGAGGCGAGCGGGTGGGCGTCGATGATCTGGTCAATCAGAGACGTCCCGGAACGCGGCATACCCGCCACGAAGATCGGCAGTTCGTCCTCGCAGTTCGCCAGCGGGAACTTCTGCATGTGCTCCTGCGACCAGATCTCCATGAGCGTGGAGACCTGCTCCTCGTACAGCTCGGGGCTGAACTCGAGGCGGCCGATGGCGTTGGCCTCTTCCGCCGCGGCCCAGGCCTCGGCGAAGTCCTTCTTGCGGTCACAGGCCTTGGCCTTGAGGTGCAGCTGGACGCTCCGAAGTTCGGGTGGGGCCTCTGGGATCTCCAGCGTCTTGTCGATGAGCGAGATTGCCTCGCCGTATTGCTTGTTCTGCACGAGGAGCTTGGACCACTCGATGCCCAGAGGCATCGGCAGCTCCGTACCTTCGGCGGTATGCCTTTCGACGTAGGGCTGGAGCACCTGCGTGGCTTCATCGAAGCGCCCTGCTTCTTCGAGGGCGCCACCGCGAATCATGTCGATCGATGCGATGTTCGTCTGCTGCTTCGCTGCTCGTTCACACCACTGCAGGCAGAGCTCGGTCTCGCCCGTGTGCCGATAGCATCGCGCCAGCACGAGCATCGTGTTTGGATGCTCCATGAGCTCCAGGGACTGCTTCGCTGCGCGGATAGCGTCAGCGGTTCGCTTGATGCGCTCACATGCAATCGCCTTGACGAAGAGCACTTCGGGGTCCTTCGCCAGCTTCGGTGGAAGCTCGGCGAGTTCCTTGAAGAGCTCGTCGTGTTTTCGATCAGCAAGCTTGTTGCGGAGCGACTGCACCGTCGCGGTTCGCTTGCTCGTGTTCAACTGGGGGATGTTCGTGCTCGGGCTCATGGGGGCGTGTTCTCCTGCCGGACTGTAATCGGGCTGATCTGCGCCCGACAGCAGGAAAAGGGGGCACCGGGGCTCGCCCAAGGTCCAAAAAAAGAAGAGCCCCGGCCGAGATGGCCGGGGCCCGTGGAAATCGAGATTGTCGAGGGGCCGATCGTCGGGTTTAGCGGCGACGACGACGCGTGGCGGCGATGCCACCCAGGGCGAGAACGCCCGCGGCACCTGGAGCCGGAATCAGCTCCGCCGTGATGAACTGCGGCGTGTCGGGCTCAAGGATGAACGGGAAGAAGCCGTTCACGAGAGCCAGAACGCCCGCGTAGTCAACGCCGGCCTCGACCGGGATGTCCACGCTGCCGGAGAGCGGGTCACCGAAGAGCGGATCGAGGACGAACAGCGTCGTACCGGGATCCTCAGCCACGATGGAAAGCGCGTAACCATCGGTACCGGTGAGATCCCATGTCAGGCGGAGGACGGCGTCCTCGCTGACGCTGAAGAACTGCTGGATCAGGCCACCGCCGTAGCCGTAGCCGAGGTACCCGCCGCCGTCCCACGAAGCGTCGATGCCGAACGAGGTCGGATCCTGGTGCGTGGAGACGGTGGTGGTGCCGGTCGGGGCGGCGTAGCCACTCGAGTAGGTGGCGAGCGAGTCCGGAGCGTACGCAACGTCAAGCGCGCCGCCGTAGGCCGTGGAATACGCGAACGACGAGTAGCTCATCGTCGAGTCAAGGTCGTTGTAGATGAACGTCTGGGCGTTCGCCGTCAGACCGGCGGACAGCAGCGCGCCACCGAAAAGGCAAGCCTTTGCATTCTTCATATTTCTTCTCTCCTCCTGTGCGGGGATATCCCTTGGGCCGAAGCCCTTCTGCAAACGAAGCCCGTGTGTGACGTGTAAGAGCACACGGACCAAAACACATCTCGTCTGCCGTAAGACCTGTGCAGGACTCCGGCTTCCCTGCGCGATGACTGATGGGGGGAATGACGTGTTCCTTCCAGCAGTCCTTCACCGAGAAGCTACTCGCGCACCGAGCACGGGCAATCATTCAGCGTGGGTTTCCCCCAGCCGCGAGAGCATCCAACTGGAACCTCGCGGCTGGGCGCGTATCGCGTGATGTATTTCGGGACCATGCATCGAACTTTTTTGCTGGACTCGCCTCCATGGGACTGGGACGAATCACTGCTTCCCGGACGTTGTCACCACACGTCTCAGCATCGCGTCCGAGAAGCTCCGGGTGTGCGCGCAAAACGAGAACGCGGTCGGGAGCAGCGTGTGCTCCCGACCGCGTGTGATCGGCGTCAGTTGGTCGCTGTGGATCAGCGGCGACGGCGAAGGCCCGCTGCGCCGCCGATGGCCAGCAGAGCCGCGGCACCCGGGGCCGGGACCTTCACGTACCGCAGCGGTGAGTCCGCAAACCACAGCTCGGAGCCCGCGTTGGGGTCGGTCATGGTGAAGGTCAGCTCGCTGAAGGGGGCGGCCTCGACGATGCCGACCTCGCCCGCGAATCCGCCGCCCTCGAGGGCTTCGACGTCGTAGGTGTTGAGGCCGGTGCTCGCCGTGATGCCGGTCGTGACGAAGGTGTTGAAGTGCGTCCAGGCCACCGCCGTCACCGGCACCGCGAAGAGGAAGCTGAACTCCGTCGTGCCTTCGGCGGCATCGAACGTGATGGAGAAGCCAAGGGTGTCGTTCGCCGCCGCGGCTCCGTTGGCCACGGCGCTGACGCAGTCATCGAGCTGGATCGACTCACCCGGCGTCAGCGGCCCCTGGTTCTGGGCCGTGTCCAGGCTGACGATCATCTGGCCGCCAGCGGTAGCGTCGGCGTCCCACAGGCCGTTGCCGGTATCCGTGGTTGTATAGAAGGTTGCGCTGGCAACGCCCGAGAACGCAACGATGGCTGCCGCGCCCGTGAGCGCGCACGTGATGCTCTTCATGTCTGTCTACCCCTCTGCGTGTTTCTCTCACGCCGCGGAGTGGCTGCGTGAATGACGTGTCCGTCCTGTGCGGCCGGTCACTCCGCGCGCAGCAGCAGACACCGCGCGACCGGTATCACAAGAGTGACCCGTTCGGGACAACCCGCAAGGTCCGGGAAGAGGAATGTGCGCGCCGGTGAGCGCTCAGAGATTCCCGCGCCGGTCCTGCTCGATCTCCAGCGCCTCGAACAGGGCCTTGAAGTTGCCCTTGCCGAAGCTGCGGCTGCCTCTGCGGCAGATGATCTCGAAGAAGAGCGTCGGGCGGTCCTGCAGCGGCTTGGTGAACAGCTGCAGCAGATAACCCTCGTCGTCCGCATCCACCAGGATGCCAAGGTCGCGCACGCGCTGATGATCTTCCTTCACGAGCTCGTGGCCGTGCTGCTTCAGCGTGCTGTTCACGCGGTCCCACACGATCTCGTAGTACGAGTCCGGCAGGGCCAGGAAGTCCACGCCGCGGCGGCGCAGCTCGGCGACGGAGCTGAGCTCGTCGTCGGTCCGCAGGGCCAGGTGCTGCACGCCGGGGGTCCCGTCGTGCCATTCGAGGTACTCCTCGATCTGGCTCTTCTTCTTGCCCTCGGCCGGCTCGTTGATCGGCATCTTGATGAGGTGGTTGCCACTGGCCATCACCTTGGACATCAGGGCGGAGTAGTCCGTGGAGATGTCCTTGTCATCGAAGTGCTTGAACATCTCGAAGCCCATGACGTCCTCGTACCACTGCACCCAGTGGTTCATCTTGCCAAGCTCGACGTTGCCGACGCAGTGATCGACGTACTTGAGGCCGCAGGGGTTCGCGGCGTTGTAGGCGTTGACCGGGCTGTCGATCTTGCGAAAGACCGGCATGAACTCGGCACCCTTCTTGATCTCGGGAAGGGCGTACCTGCCGGTGCGGCTGACGAAGGTGTGCACCACGCGGCCGTAGGTTTTGATCGACGCGACCGTGACGGTGCCGTGCTCGTCGCTGATGACGCGCGGCTCCTTGTCAGGCTCGGCGCCATTCTTGACCGCGGCCTCGAACGCCTTCTCGGCATCGAAGACCGTCAGCGCGATGTCCTTCACGCCGTCGCCGAAACGCTTGATCTCCTCAGATGCCGGATGCTCCTTCGTGATCGGCGTCGTCAGCAGGATGCGGATGTTGCCCTGCGTCAGCAGGTAGTCCGCCTCGTCGCGCGAGCCCGTGGTCAGGTCGGCGATCTGGCTGATGTTGAAGCCGAAGGTGTACGCATAGAAGAAGGCCGCCTGCTTGGCGTTGGCCACGTAGAAGCGAACGTGATCGACGTCGATGAGCTGCAGCGGATCCTGGGAGGCGGCCCCGGATGACGCGGTGGTACGGCTGGGTGCGGTGGTCATGACGTCGGTCTCCTTCGCGGCGTGACGATGTGGCGGCCCGGATCTGCTCGCACGACCGGGTTGAGCCCGTCGGGGCGATCCATGGCGAATGATCGCAGTCAAGTGGCGATTTTTCAACGATTCATTCCGTCACAATGCCACAGAAGCGAATATTCTTCTCCGATGCTGGTCCCGGGGGCCGGCGAGG
This sequence comes from Planctomycetota bacterium, assembly GCA_039818905.1. Taxonomy (GTDB): domain Bacteria; phylum Planctomycetota; class Phycisphaerae; order Phycisphaerales; family UBA1924; genus JBCBTA01. Next base: position 4,259 of record JBCBTA010000022.1, on the reverse strand, counting down.
CATCTTCCGACCTGTGACTTTTCTTGTGTGAGGCCGGCCATGACCCAGACGCCAAGCAGACCCCGCCCGATCAACGGACGACGCACCGAGGACACCGAGCAAGCCGCGGCACTCGCCCGGGTGAAGTTCGACTCCATCGATCTGGCCATCCTGCAGCAGTTGCAGTCCGACTCCAAGATCACCAACGCCACGCTGGCACAGCGCGTCGGCATTAGCCCGCCCAGCACCCTCGAGCGCGTCAAGAAGCTCGAGGTCGCCGGCATCATCCGCGGCTATGTCGCGCTCGTGGATCCGATGAGCGTCAGCAAGTCCATCACTGCGCTCGTGCACGTCACGCTGCGCGAGCACGGCGAGGGGCGGCTCGACGAATTCAAGCGAGCGATCGACAGCTTCGACGAGATCCAGGCCGCGTGGCACACCGCGGGCGAAGAGGATTTCATCTGCAAGGTCCTCGTCACCGACATGGCGGCCTACGAGGACTTCGTCATCCATCGCCTCAGCGCCGTTCCGAACATCGGGCGCGTCCGCACCAGCTTCTGCCTCAGCGCCGTCAAGGATGAGACCAAGGTGCCGCTGGACGCCGTCGGTCACGCCATCGGTGAGGATGGCATGCTCGACGGGAAGTGACGGAAGAGCGACCAGCTGTTTCGCCGATCAGCTCACGGCAGCTCGACGTCCTTCACATCGATTCGCAGCGGAATCGTCTTCGAGCCTCGACGAACGGTGATGCGCACCTCGGCGCCATCGCCCGGATCGCCATCGAAAAAGTAGGTCACCGAATCATCGCTCCACATCGATGACGTGCTCTCGGCGACGACGGCTCCGCCGCGCACCAGCTCGATCGCCTCGACGCGGTCGCGGACGGTTCCGGGCTGGAACGTCACCTGATGCATCCCGCCATCGACCGACATCTGCGCGGTGACGCCGTTCATCTCGAGGGCGCCGGCGTCGATTGCCGAGCGCGAAGAGCCGACGTCAAGCATCACCTGCTCGGTCCGCAGGTAGACGTTGGCCGGTACCGATGCCCGCAGTGAGAACGTCTCTGCCCGGCGCGCAGTCAGGCCCAGGTTGAAGGTGAACTGCGTCGTCGGCTCGTCGCTCCAACTCATCGGAAGCTCGACGTACTCCCGGCCGCTGAAGCCCTCCTCGATCTCGCTGAGGTCGGTACCCTCGGAGTCCGTCGCCTCGATGCGCTTGGGCTGGTCGAGCGATGCGATCTTCATACCCTTCGGGAGGTTCAGGTCGAACGTCAGTGTCAGCCCGGTGCGCTGGCCCATCGAGCTGAAACCGTCGTCATCCTTCTCGCACCACTCAGTCTGGCGCGTCTCCACCGCTTTGCACAGTGTGGGCTCCGCCGCGTCGCGCGACTGCTGCGCACTGGACAGGGTCGTCACACACAGAAGCATCGCTGCCGTCGTGATCCATCCTCGCATGGGGTATCTCCCTGATATTGGCCTTTGGGACACGTGTCAGCGTACTTCCCACCGAACATCGGGAGGTGTCGGCGTCGTACACTTGCGAGACATGAAGCACGCACGGGTCCTGGCAAAGCAGTGGGGAGGCATGCTCGGCGAAATGGCCGGTCTGCGCGATGCGGAGCCTTCCCGCCCCGCACCGGGGCCGGGGCCGTGCCCGATGCAATGGGCGTCGGCGAGCTTTGGTGCCTCATGGCTCGGTCACGCCACCTGCCTCTTCCGGCTCGGTGGCATGACTGTCCTGACAGACCCGCACTTCTCGCCGCGATCGGGAACACGCATCGCCGGCGTCAACATCGGACGGACGCGCTCGACCTCACTGCCACAGCGCGTGGAGCAACTGCCACACATCGATCTGATCCTTCTCAGTCATGCGCACATGGACCACTGGGACAAACCGACGCTTCGCCGACTCGCGCAGTCGCAGCCGAATGCGACTGTCGTGGTCCCGGCCCGTACCCGCGGACTGCTCCCCCGTGGTTTCACGGATGTGCGCACGCTTGGATGGGATGACACCCTCGGCGTCGATGGCGTCGAACTCGCGGCACTCAAGCCCAACCACTGGGGTGCCCGCTACTTCTGGGATCGTCATCGCGGCTACAACGCCTACGTCATTGACGCCCCAGGCAAGCGGGTCGTCTTCGGTGGCGACACCGCCGACACCGACGCCTTCGATCACCTCGATGATGTCGCCGTCGCGGCGATCGGCATCGGCAACTACTACGAGCCCTGGCATCTGCATCACGCCAATCCCGAGCAAGCCGCAGCGATGGCGCGGCGCATGGGGGCGCACCTGCTGATGCCCGTGCACCACTCGACCTTCCGCGATCCGAGTGAGCCGATCGACGAGCCCATCACCCGCCTCCGCCGCGCGTGGGATCCCACCCGCATCGTGTGCGCGCAGGTGGGTGAAGTGCATCTCGAAGACAGCCCGCTCAGAGCAACGGGCTGAACAGCTTTGCCGTGTTCTGCACCAGGGCTTTGAACGCGGAGCGCTCGTCCAGCTCAGCCATGGTCAAGGGCCGACAGTCGTTGATGTAGCCTTCCTGGAACGAGCGCACCTGCGACGTCTCCAACTTGCCGATGCTCAGCAGATTCAACTCGTAGTTGAGACTGAAGGAGCGGCGGTCAAAGTTGCCCGAGCCGACCAGCGCGATCGAGTCATCGACCGTCAGCGTCTTGGAGTGCAGCAGACCATTCTGGTGCAGCAGCACGTTGCCGCCGGCGTCCAGCACCTCGCGGTAGTACGCGGGTGCCGCCGCGTTCAGCAGCGGATGGTTGCCCTTCTCGGGGACGACGACGTCCACCTGCAGCCCCGCCCGTGCCCGCAGCAGCAGCGCCAGCAATGTGGACTCATCGGGAATGAAGTAGGGCGTCGTCATGATGACCCGGTGCTCGGCCTCGTTGATCGACGCGATCAGCAGATCGCGGAACGCCTCGTTGCGATGTCCCGGTCCACTCGGCGCCGTCTGCACCATCACCGGACCGGCAGGCTCCGGCTCGGGGAAGACGTCGTCGCCTTCCGGAATCACGCCCGTCTCCGAGGCCCAGTCTTCACAGAAGACCATCTGCAGCTGGTAGACCGCCGGTCCGAAGACGCGCAGGGTGAGGTCATGCCACGGACCGTAGCCGCCGCTGCCGTAGTCCGGATCACAGGCGTTGTGGCTGCCGGTGAAGGCGGTTCGCCCATCGATGATCGCCAGCTTGCGGTGATTGCGTACATCGACGCGCGCGAACTGTCCGCGAAGGATGCGGACCGGCAGTGCCCGCACGACGTCGGCCCCCGCCCCGCGGAGCTTCGGTGCGATGGTGCGGATCATGCGCTTGCACCCGACATCATCCACCAGGACGCGGCAGCGCACGCCACGCTTCGCCGCACGCATCACGGCGTCGGCCAGCGTGTTGCCGATGGTGTCGTCCAGCCAGATGTAGTACAGCAAGTGGACGTGCTGCTCGGCCTTGTCGATAGCGTCGACGAGCTTGCGCACGAATTCGTCGGTGTCCGCGATCAGTTCGCCGCCGTTGCCGCTGGTCGGCACCATCGCGCCGACGCGCTCAGCAAGCTGCACCAGGTCGCGGTACCGATCGGAGATGCTGGTGTCGCACGCGGTGTGGGGCTCAAGCACCTTCAATCGCTGCGGCGTCTCGACCAGAGCGCGTGCCTCCTCATGCTTCTCCAGCCGCCGGTTGGTCAGCAGACTCCCGCCGATGATCATGTAGACGATGACGCCGATCACCGGCTGGAAGAAGATCAGCGCCAGCCACGCCAGCGCCTCGCCCGTGCCCTGTTTGCGCACGATGACGGGGATCATCGCGATGCGGATCGTCCACTCCAGGATGAGGTAGAGCACCGGGAACAGTGCGGCAAGGTAGACGTCCATCTCTTCGGCCATCGCTCCGTTATACCCGCCCGCGGCGCAGTGCCGAGGCGGCGCGGGGCGTGGTACCCTGATGGACATGAAGAACAAGCTCTACGACTCCCCCGAGGCGGCGATGGCCGCGGCGAACGCAGCCGGCTGCGTCATCGACGGCATGACCTGCATGGTCGGCGGCTTCGGACTCTGCGGCATCCCTGAGAAGCTCATCATCGCCCTGCGCGACTCCGGTGTGAAGCAACTCACCTGCGTGTCCAACAATGCTGGTGTGGATGACTTCGGGCTGGGACTGCTGCTGATCACGCGACAGATCAGCAAGATGGTCTCGAGCTACGTCGGTGAGAACGCCGTCTTCGAGAAGCAGTTCATCGACGGTGAACTCGACGTGGAGTTCAACCCGCAGGGGACG
>JBCBTA010000021.1:0-16295 GCA_039818905.1 Planctomycetota bacterium | reverse complement strand
GCTCATCTACCAGTGCATCCAGGACCACTGCTCCAATGTGGCCGAGGAGCAGGCGCAGTGGAAGATCCCGCGCCTCGTGCTGGAGACAACCCGCCGCCAGCAGGCCGACCGCGTGCAGGACTTCTACCGTGGCGTGCGTCCCGCGTAGACCACTACGACGCAGCCGAAGCGCCGACCGTCCGTGTTCCGGTACCGATCTCGGGTGACTCGATCGTGATGCGGGTGATCCGACCGGTGCGCCCGAAGACCTCGGTCGTCCATTCCTTGCCCAGCGACGTGCCGTCGAGATCGACACTGGTGCCGTCATCAAGCAGCAGGCTTGCCCGGGCCTGGTCGCCCTGGCTGAGGACGACCGGGATGCCACAGATCGAGAAGCCGAGCGAACCGGCCGTCAGGTCGATCGTCTGATCGATCACGCCGCGGATGCGCCACGATGTCGGCTCGGTCAGCAACTCGGCCGGATCGAGCAGCGACGGTTCGACGTACAGCTCTCCGCCACGGAGACTGACGCCCAATTCACCAAAGCGCGCGAGTACGCCTTCCTTGACCTGTCCGGTCATGCCCGGCTGCTGTGCGCCCATGTGCCACGGCGTGTGCGAATACGGCTCGTGCGGCACGGCACCGAACTCCGACGGCGTCTTGTACATCCCCAGCCCGCCGCGGACGCGGCGGTACAGGTCGATCAGCCTCTGCACGTTCGCAGGTGACTCACCCGACGACACCGCACGCAGGGCGCACTCCTGGGCTGCAAGCATGAGCTTGGAGACCATATGCCAGTACACGGATCCGATGCCCTCGTACTTGTGCATGGTTCCGGAGCGGCCGGTGAACCGTGCGTGCTCGAAGACACGCTCGTATGCGTTGCGCACACCCGCAGCATCCTGCTCGATGAGTTCAGCCAGTGCGGGACGCTCCGCGAGCGTGTTGAAGCACTCTTCCAGCTCCGCCCGGCTGACCAGTTCCGCAGCGAAGCGCGCATGGCCGTCGTTGTCGCGACTTGCCAACTGCACGATGTCATTCTTCAACGCGTATTCGAGCAGTGGGGAGATCGCGTCCTCGGGGATGATGTTCCGCTCGAGGAAGCCCGGACGATCGATGTGCGGATACAGGATGAAGGTCCGCTGATCCTCTCGGTACAGATCGCTCTCGAAGAGCGTCTCAAGGATGCGGATGGACTCGGTGGTATCCAGCACACCCGATGACAGCACGGCGACCTGCCCCTCGAGCATCGGATGTAGCCGCTCGACCGATGCCTGCCTGTTGGGGATGTCCAGGTGCAGCACGTTGTACGACTCATACAGCCCATCGTCACGACGAGCGGCCGCGATCGAGTCGTCGCATACGTGCCGCGTCAGCCGGAACAGATCGGTGATGCTCCGCACCGAATAGCCACGTGATTCGCCGAATCCCTTCTCGGCGATGCGCTCGCGGGTCCGCGATCCCGCCTGCCCGAGCATCTCGAGGATGCTCCATCGCACCGAGTCGTCAATCCCGTTCGGCGTGCTTACCGACTCCAGACCGTTGACGAACGCAGCGAGAACATCCTCGCACCACGTGACCACCGCATCGGAGACGACCGCCTCGCCATCGCCGAGCTGCTCCATCAGACCGATGCAGAAGTCGGCGAAGCAGCGCAGGTGGTACAGCGTGACCATCGAGAGTCCGTGCCCCGCCAGCGCGTTGTTGGCATCGTTCCACTCCGGGCGTTGCGTGTTCATCCAGATGCCGCCGCCAGGAACGAGATTCGAGATCTTCGCCAGAGCCGTGACGAGGAGCTTCTCCGTGAGTGATGCGAGGTGCGGCTCACCATCCTCGTTCAGCACCAGGCGACCGTCGGCGCCAGTCTGCTCCGCTCGAGCAAGGATCGCGGCGTGGTGCTTGCGATCGAAGTGAATCGACGAGTCGGGATTGCGCACGAGGGCGTCAAAGGAACGGATGACATATGGCAGATCGGCGTAGGAGAAGATCTGCCGGTTGAGCATCCGCGTCAGTGCGCCCGGATCCGTGTCCTGCAGCTGCTCCAGCAGCCGCAGCAGATAGATGAGCTGGTGATCGCCCCAGTAGCCGATGTTCGACCAGGGGTCATCCGGATCCGGGACCTCCCAGTCGATGCCCGACTCGCTGATGCGATACGGGTTATGGCCGTCTGGCGTGGATGCATTGACGAACTTTGCGATTACATTGGGCAGCAGCTCAGGATAGCTGCGGCACATCGCCTCCCAGTTCTGGAAGATGTCGCGCCAGTTGCCCTCGTAGCCGAGCGCACGATTGCCGTGCGCATCGCGCGTGTGGATGCGGAACTGGTTCCATGGCCGGCTCGGATCTCCATGACGCCGACCGAACGTCAGCGGCAGGTACTCCATCGCGAGCCGCACGAGCTGCGGGTCGTCCTGTGCCTCGACTGCGCGGAGCAACTGCTCCAGTGTCACAGCCGTTCCGAGACCCTTGAGGAACGCATCGTGACGACGACCAATGTGGATGTGCCGCGACTGCACGAAGCAGCGAAACTCGCCGACGTTGATGGTGTAGCCGTCAGCCGGTGCACCGCCGCGCATCGTGTTGAACAGGACGTTCGAGCGATGTGCCGCGACGACCGCTTCATCCGCCGTGACCTGTGAGCCATCGGCCTGGTCCAGCAGCACCGCCAGCCGCTCGACTCCGTCCTGCAGGTCCTGTCGAATCGCTGTGAGATGGTCGGATGTGGAGGCGATCCAGTGTTGCCGCTCGACGACCGCCACTTGGTCGAGATGCACATCGCCGACGAGGGCCCACTGTTCGGAAGCGCCCGGCGCAAGCTGCATCCGCGCATGACACAGGTACGCGCCGCGACGACCGGTGGTCAGCGCATTGGGTGTGATCGCCTGACCGCGCTCAAACGCCAGCACCGCCTCGGGATTCAGCGTGACCGCGGCGTCCTCCAGGCCCGCCCGCCACACGATGTTCGCCCGGAGCGACTCGCGAGCCTCGGGCTGGTCCGAGATCGCTGCTTCGAGCAGGAAGGCGGCGAGCGAGGTCTCCGTATCCAGCTCAGAACGCTTGTAGGCATCCACGAGCGTGCTCGACGTCTGTTGCGTGCCGATCGGCACGTCTGCCGGCATGATGTTGAGCATGCCGTCGAGGATCTCGACATCGATCGGCTTGTCATCCGCACCGAGTTCCAGCGTGCACTGGCGCACGATGCCGTAGGAGTCTGAGAGGGCCCACTCGGCCCGGAAGGTCAATCCGGTGGTCTCGTCGAACTCCTCGAAGACGACCGCATCACCCACGGGGGTGCGTAGCAGTCGCCGGACGCGCCGCCCGCCGATGTGCTGATCAAGCAACGGGCGCCACAGCGTGCCGTCGGGCATGCGGATGAGCGTGATGGCGCCGTTGATGCCGCCGGCCTCGTCGAGGCGATCGCTGGTCTCGTACGGGAACAGGCAGCGCGACGGCTCCACGCGTCCAGCGGTAAGCCCGCCACTGCTGGAAATGTACAGCCACAGATCGGCGTCACCGACGACCGTCATCAGGAACGGCGGCATCTGATCGACGTGCGTGATCTCGTACAGCCGGCGGCCATCGCGCGTAACGAACTGACCGACCGGCTCATGTCCGGATGTGCTGCGCGTGTTCATGGAAGACGTTCATCCATCAAGGGCGTTGCAGGAAAGTGGCGGGGAAGCCTAGCAAGGGGCCCAAGCCGAAGTCCATGTAACAGTTTCGGCGCCGGTCGATGGGCTGCGCGGGGCAGTTGACACGCTCACGCACTCGTCTTCGCGGGCATGTAGTCGGGCGGCGCGGTCTGCCGGGGAAGCCATCCTTCGCCCTGCGAGAGCCAGGGTCGAACTGCTCGCGCATGCAGCCACGATCGTAGGTCTCAGTCGGTTCTCGATCGAAGCTGTCGGGAATGCACGCAAAGTTGAAGGCCAGAATCGCGCTGACTGCCGCGGAAGATGCGATAGAGATCCCCGAGCCCCTGGCTGCGAATGAGGGCTGAGACGGAGCGACCTGCGACGCTGCGCAGCGTACGACCGTCCGGCTCCCAGGATGATGCGAGCTGTGCGTTGCGAATAGCGAACAGCCGCGGAGGCGCGCTCCCGAGGGGCTCGGGCGCATCCATGTTGCCCCCGAGTCGATTGGCTGGTCACGTGCGTCGGGATGCGTCCTCACGTGTGGCTCGGAGCCAGCCTTTTGCTAAGGCTGACCATGGGTGGGTCGCTCCGCGGTCAGACTCCAAGCGCTCGCAAGCGTTGATCAACAACCGCTCGGCGGATTCAGTGGAACCAAAGAGCTGTTCAGCTCGCCCAAGTGCAGCCCCAGCCTGTGCGATGAGCCAGTGCTCATCATGGAGCACGTCGTGCCGGCGTTGAAGCGCGGACCGAATCAGATCACAGCCTTCTGGGTCTCCTCGCTCCACTCGCATCAGTCCGACGAGGAGTTCGGACTCCGCCTTCTCGAGCGGATCAGTTGAGAAGCGCATGCGCGTCTCGAGGCTCTTGACCGCGAGCGGATATGCCACGTTTGTCTCGCCGGTCAGGTACAGCAGATTCGCCAATGTGACCTGTGAGTTCGCGACCACCTCGCAGTCGGGAGCGTCGTACACCGCGAGCTTGATTCTCAGGGCTTCCTCAAGATAAGGCCTTGCTTCGGCGAGTCGTCCCTGATCGCGGAGGCACACGCCGAGTCCTTGAACGACCGTCGAGTGCTCAAGGTGGTCTCTCCCAAGCACGTCGGCACTCAGTTCCACGGCCTCTCGAAATTCCTTCTCTGCCGCCACGAATTCGCCCCGGAGCCACAGAGCCCCGCCGATGCCACGGAGCGCCTGCAGACGTGCGCGGCGCGACGCGTCCGGGTCTGACTCCAGTTCCCGGAAGGTCGCTTCTGCTTCGACGTCGTCGCCGCAGCGCAGCAGAGCCATGCCGGTGGCATATCGAAGTCCTCGGCAAACATCGCTTCGGGAAAGGCGATGATTGCTGATGCGGTCGAGGGTGCTCCGGCCCAGATCCAGGGCCTCATCGCGGCGGCCCTCACGCGAGAGGAAGTGGGTACGGCGTGCATCGAGCATGAGACTCGAGATGCTGTCGCTCTCGGCTCTGTTGCGCCACGTTTCAATCAGCCGCAGCGCATCGTCGGTTCGTCCGCTTGCTTCGAGGACCTGCGAGAGTTGGCAGACAGCGAGCACGGTCGCCGGCCGCGACGGCCCCAGGAGTTCTCGGTTCAATTGAGCGAGGATTGGGGCTGTCCGCCGTGCGAGTTCCGGTCGGCCATTGGAAATGTGAATCCTCGTGAGGGCCCCCGCAGTCCTTCGCAGTGACTCCGGTGAATTGCTCATGCTCTTGAGCAGGCTACGTTCCGCATCTTCGTCTAGCGCCTGAATCGGGCCGCCGTCCTGCATGGCTGCAGCCGTCAAACGCTGGATCTGCGCTGCCGCCGCCTCGACGCCGGTCGTCCCGGCGGGAAGTCGATCGCCGCCGGGCCACAACAAGACGGTGGCGGCTGTGACGAGCAGGCCGAGCAGCGCTGCTGCGCAGTACCGTCTTCGACTGTCGGCCCGGGACAGCATCACGAGCGCTCGTATGAGTTCGTGGCACGAGGCGAACCGCCTCTCGGCAGAGGAGTTGGTGGCTCGCCGGATCACGGGCTCGAGCCGCGGCACTGAGTTGCGGGTGATCTCACGGGCGATCGCGCCTAGTGCGTACACGTCACTCCGGCGATCGATGGGTGCGCCGACGCGTTGTTCCGGGCTCATGTATGGCGGGGTCCCGGCGATTCGCGAGACGCGCTCTGCATTGCATTGCGAGAGCCTGGCTACCCCGAAATCCAAGATCTTGGGTTGCCCATCGGTTGTCACGAGGATGTTGGCAGGCTTCAGATCGCAGTGAACGACGCCGCGCTCGTGGCAGTGCGCGACCGCCCGGCTCGCACAGATGATGAGGTCAAGGAGCTGGCGCCTTGAGAGGCGCCGTGTCGCGACGTAGCGATCGATCGTCTCCCCCGTGACGAGCTCCATGACAATGAACGGCTGCGGTCCTGCCCCAAGGTCGGCAAGCCCGCCGTGATACACCTGCGCGATGTTGGGGTGATTCAGCCGAGCGAGCAGCTGGATCTCATCGAGCGCCAGCTGTTGGTTCTCGTCACACTGCGGATGAAGGAGTTTGAGCGCGACGGTTCGTCGAGTGAGGGGCTGTTCCGCCTCGAAGACTACGCCCATGCCGCCTGCACCAAGTCGCCGTCGCAACCGGTAGCCGTTGACTTCCATCGTCGGCCTCCGATGCTCGCACCAGAGTCGCTCGATCGTCTCGCGGCGACGTTCCACAGATTCGTCGAGCACGCGCCCCTCCGACGAGTCAGACGCCACGATGAGCTCCTGTACCTCCCGGACGGTGGCGTCATCCGGGCCATGCTCCATCAGGAAGCGCTCACGAGCCGAGGATGGCACGTCAATGGCCTGATCAAACAGCCGCCAGACCGCGGTGGGTGACGTCATCAGAAGCCTCCGAGGTTGAGCGCCCGGATCATCCAAGCCCTTCCAAAGCGCCAGTCGGTCTCAGCGGTCCGCTTCGACACCCCGAGAAGTCGCGCCACCTCGTCGATGGTCAGGCCGGCGAAGAGGCGGCACTCCACGATGCGCGCCGCGCGTTGGTGCGCTTCGGCAAGACGTTCGATCGCTTCATGCAACTCCAGGAGATCAAGCGTCGGAGCCGGTAACTCCGCATCGAGCGCTTCCATGCTCACCCTGTGACACCCGCCGCCGCGCTTCGCCGTTGCCTTGCGCCGTGCGTATGCGACGAGGATCTGCCGCATCGCTCGTGCCGCAGCTCCGAGGAAGTAGCTTCGATCCGGCCACCGATCTGTACGCCCGCGGCCGACAGTAAGAAACGCCTCATGCACCAGAGCGGTCGCCTGAAGCGTGTGCCCAGGTCGTTCCCGCGTCAGCCAGGCAGCCGCAAGAAAACGAAGCCGATCGTACGCGTCGCAAAACCAGTCATCGCTTCGCGGTTGCTGGAGACGACCTTGCCCATCGACGTCCATGGTGAGTCCTCCACGCGCATATTGCCTCGAAGGGGAACTCGGAGCAATCCCACAGTCAGATGTGGCCCGCGGTTTTTCTGAGGAGATGCGAAGAATCGCTGCGGATTCAGTCGCCAGATTGCACAGACAGACATGAAGGCGCTCATTGCCGGTGGGGATAGTCCTGCCGTCTGAGGCGCCGGAGGACGTCGAACATGCGTATGTACAAGCGCGATCTTTGCGCGCTCGCTTCAGTTGTCCTGTCGGTTCCAGCCCTCGCACAGTCGCCCTGTGTCGAGACCGAGGCATCTGTGGTCATATCCCCTACGCCAATGTCCGATGATGGACTTGGCAGGGCAATTGCCGTTGATACAGGACGGTTGATTGCCGGTTCGCCCTTCGCATATGAGGACACGGTGCAGACGGGGGCGGCGGATCTCTTCGTAATCAACCCTGCGACGGGGATCATCTCGCAGCCGGGCATCAGGCTCCCTCTGCCACCATCGGCGGCGGAGGATCTGCGCTTCGGAACATCGGTGGCGATTGATGGTGATCGCCTCGTCGTTGGCGCGACGGGTCTTGAGGTCGGAGGTGTCCGCAGAGGGGCGGCGTACGTGTACGCCTTCGACGGCTCTGAGTGGACGCTGGAGGCCGAACTGACACCCTCCGATCATGCGGAGGAGACATCTTTCGGTTCGGCGGTCGCTATCGCCGGGGAGACCATCGCAATTGGCGCCCCCGAAGACGACTTTGGTGTCGCCGGATCGACTCGGCCGTTCGGCGGTTCTGTGTACATCTACTCCTACGACGCAGGGGCGGGGACATGGACGGAGACGGCCACGCTTTTCGCCGTCGATGACATCTTTGACTTCCTCAGCATCGGCAACGACTTTGGCCGCCGAATCGCGTTGAGCGGCGATGTGCTGGCGGTCGGCGCGCCGCGTGACCTGACACAGCCGGATCAGGACGGAGCGGTGTACACCTACAGTCGCAATATGGGCGAAGCGGATGCCTGGGGACTTCTCGAGCGCATTGCACCTCCACCGGGCGCTCCTGCCCAGTTTGGGTACGACGTCGCGCTGGATGGTGACACGCTCCTGTCCATGACGGCACCGGTCCAGAACATCGGGATTGGCACCGTAACCGGCCCTGGGCCGGTGTATGTCTTCGAGGGCGTCGGATCGGGCTGGAGCGCCGCGGGGCTCCTGATGGATCTTGACACCGGGCAGCCTGCGGAGGTCAACACGATCGCGCTGTCGGGCGACATCGCTGTTGGCGGCCGCCCGCTCACCTTCTTCACGACCGGCCAGGTCGGAGATGTGACGGCCTTTGGCCGCAACTACGGCGGCACCGGTGCCTGGGGACAACTCGCTACCTACGAGGTGACCCAGTTCGCGGGACCATCACTCGGTCGCGACGTTGCTGTCGATGGGCGCGTCTTTGTCGCAGGGTCAACGTACACCAGCGGCGGGGCGGGCGATCAAACGCCTGGCGCTGTCTTCGGCTTCGTGTCCGCGCAGACGGACTGCAACGGCAACGACGCACCGGATGCATGCGACATCACCCGGGGGCTGAGCATCGACTGCAACGGAAACGGCATCCCGGATGAGTGCGAGAGCTTTTCGTCCTCCGAGGACTGCGATGGCAATGGGGCCCTGGACTCTTGCGAGCTCGACGCGCGGTTGGCGTTCGACTGCAACGGCAATGGCATTCTGGACAGTTGCGATATCGCATCAGGCTTCAGTCAGGATCTCAACGGCGATGGAATCCCCGACGAATGCAACAACTGCACCACAAACATCGTCTTTGCCGTCGATACCTCGGGTTCCACAGAGGCCGAGCTTGACGACCTCTGCAATTTTGTCATCGAACGTCTTCAGCAGGAGCTTCCCGGTCTGATCGACGGCGCGCTCGTTGCCGCCTATGCGATCGAAGGTGGCAGCTTCGACTGCTTCTCCGACTCGGTCGTCGAAGCCATTACCGATCAGGTTCCCGATTCAGGAGATCCCGCGGTACAGATGCTCTGTGGCGACACGATCCAGTCCACGGAAGACTGGGGACACGCCGCTGCGGTGGTTGCCAGCAACTTCAAGTGGTACCCCGGAGCAAGGACGCGAGTCGTTGTGACGTTCAGTGATGAGGAGGCGTGCGACGGTGACCTCGGGACACTTGAAGCTGACGAAGACGCGATCCTCAACGCCAGCCTCATCGCCAGTGCGAGCGGTGTTCGGGTTATCGCGATGACGCATGGTGGAAAGGCGTCAGTCGTCTCCCAGGCAGACACGCTGTCGAGTTCGACCGGGGCCACCTCAATCCACCTCAGTGACCTGACCAACAACTGGTCGCTCGCGTACGACGCACTGCTCGCTCAGGTTCTTGACTTCCGGGAGGCCGACTGCATCACGTGCCCGGGCGATGTCAACGGTGATGGTCATGTGGATATCTTCGACTTCTCCGTCGTGGCTTCAAACTTCGGGATGGCGGTAACGCCATTCACGATGGGCGACCTGGACGGAGACGGCGAGGTCAACGTCTTTGACTTCTCGATCCTCGCTTCGAACTTCGGCAACATCTGCGAGCCGCCCGGCCCGTGCGAGCCCGGCTATGAACCGGGCCCCGGCCACCCCAACGACCTCTTCTACTGCGACGACGACTGGCGGACGTTCGTGCTGGAGCCGTTCGTGAGGTCGCTTGTACCGATCATCTGCGACGGACTGACGGCACTGGGGGCCCCGGAGCGCTGCGCATCCGTCTCGTCCACCACGTACGTCGAGGCCATCCCGGATGAATCGACCCTCATTGTCTTCATTGACGATGGAGGGCCGGCGCTCCGCCTCCGGTTCGATAACGACACGACGCTTCCCCCCAGCCAGCTTGGTCTCTACGCATCGTTCGTGCAGAGCGCACGCGACGGCACGAGAGCCGACCCAAACGAAGAACTTCTCGCCTTCGTGCAGGATCAGACGATCGGAGGCATCGCGATGGTCTTCGATAAGATCGGGCTGCTGCAACTTGCATGGGGCATCTACAAGGGCGTCGAGACCGCGAGTGATCCCTGCTTCCTCGAGGATCTTCTCCGTCTCCTTGCTGACTTCGTTTCGCCGCCAGGAAATGACCTCTTCTGCGTCGTCGACTGTGACCTGGTCACCGATAAGGTGCTCACCCCCTTCGGCTTCGGATCTGTGGGCACGTTGTCTGACGTTCTGAGGTTCGTCATGTACTACCAGTGTCCGCTCATCTGCGATCTCTATCAGGCCGCGGTTGATGCAGATACGCGGGCGGATCAGCGACTGGCAATCATCTACGTAGCGAACTTCGTCCCCTGCCCTTGAACCAAACGCCCGGGGCCTGGACGCAAGTCCATGCCCCGGATTCAATCGGCGTGCCCTGGTGTTGATCTCCCCGAAGCGTTGTCGCTGGTGGAAGAGGTGCGTAGCGCCGCAGATGCGAGCCGCGATGCAGCGTTCGACGCTGAGGCCACCGTGAACGCCGCTTGGCACGCTGGTCCGGCTGCGACCCGGAAAGGCGAAGTGTTGGAGGTGGCCCGGTCACATGCGACGCCGCACTGCGCGCTGTGTGGCGATGCGATAGAGGACAAGAGCTGGGGTTGCTCGAAGGTGGATCGGCACAGTGCGTGATCCGCCAGACAGCATCGCCTAGGACGTGAAGAGCACCAGGTGCTTTGCCTGCAAGGCGATACGCTCGTCTCAATCTCCAAGCAAATGACCCCACGGGGATTCGAACCCCGGTTTCCAGGATGAAAACCTGGCGTCCTGGACCTGACTAGACGATGGGGCCAGAGGGGCGGATTGTAGCTTCGGGGAGGGGAAATTCGCCCCTTTCCGGGCCTCAGGTGCAAAAATGGTGATCTCAGGGACGGAATTGCCGATCTCCCTGACATGGCCCTGTCGATCATCAGCCACAACGTGCCCAAGCCCGTCATCCGCCTCATCGCGGCGGTCGGCTTCGTCATCACATTCTTCGTGATCGCGTCCGTGATTGATCCGGGCTCCAGCACCGCCACGCCGCCCGGCGAGGCGCCGCTGCTGCTCGAGGAGCAGCCCGCTCCGGGCATGCTGATGGGCATCCTCGAAGGTCAGAACTACACCGTGCAGATCTTCGCCGGTGCCGACGAGCCGCGGTACTCCGTCTTCGACATCGCCGGGCGCACGGTCGCGACGGGCATCACCCAGGATGAGCTGTACCGGATCGATCCGGAGCTCGACCTCCGCGATGCGCAGTCGCTGCAGATGATGCAGGTCGATATCGACGACGACCGCTGATCCGCCCCTCCCCAATCCGACTATCTTGAGCGCATGGCTCGCGTGGTCATCGTGTGTCCGATGGAGATCGAGCGCAAGGCGATCATGCCGCGCGTCGGATGTGCCGTGGAATGCTGCGGCCCCGGTCCCGACCGTATGCGCGCCTACATGCGAAACGTCGCCCATGACGCGATCGTGCTGCTGGCCGGCATCGCCGGAGGTCTGACCATGGACCACGGCGTTCCCGTGATCAGCGAGGTCGTCGATGCAGGCGGTGCGCGCTGGACGCCGCCTGTTCGCGTGGGCAGCGGCCCGGGCGTGCGCGCAGTCGGTGTCGATGCGATCGTGTCGTCACCGCAGGACAAGGCGTCGCTCGCGCAACAGAGTGGAGCGGCGATCGTCGATTGCGAGTCCCACGTCTTCGCACAGCTCGCCAGCGAACGCGGCATGCAGTGGGGCGTTGTGCGCGCTGTCTCGGATGGTCCCAGCGATCACCTGCCCGTCGAGGCGGCCCGATGGGTGACGGATCTGGGGGGCGTCGCGCTCGGCGCGGTGCTCGTGGATATGCTGCGCCGGCCGTCGCTGATCGGTGCCGCGATGACGATGCGACGGCAGTCGAGCGCCGCGCTCGAGTCGCTCCGCGAAGCGTTGGCTGAGTATTGCGCCGGGCACGAGGGCACCCTGGAATGATCCCGATCGAGCCGCCCATCCCCGCCGACGTGCACACACTCCTGCTCTACGGCGGGACGTTCGATCCGCCGCACCGGGCCCATATCGAGCTGCCCGAACATGCTCGCCGGTCCCTCGGCATCGACCGGACGGTGTACATCCCCGCGAAGCGCTCGCCGCACAAGGACACCGGACCCATCGCGTCGGACGACGATCGCGTTGCCATGCTGCACGCGGCGATCGGCGCACAGGCATCCGTGTCGCGCATCGAGATCGACACGACCGACGACGAGCCCAGCTACACCGTGAAGACACTGGAGCGGATCCGTGCAGCCATGCCGGGCGTCGAACTGCGCCTGCTGATCGGGACGGATCAGGCGGTGGCGTTCCACCGCTGGCGCCAGCCGCGTCGGATCATCGAGCTGGCCGAGCCCGTCGTGCTGCTGCGGGGAGATCAGAACGCGCAAGACGTGATCGAGGCGATGGCAGAACACTGGATGCCGGATGAGCTCGCCGCGTGGAAAGCTCGGTTCATCGATGGACCGACGATCGACGTGAGCGCAACGCAGGCGCGTGCGATGCTGGCAGCGGGGAATGTCGAGGGTGCGCGCACAGTGCTGCCCGAGGCAGTCATCGAGGTCATTCAGCGACGCGGGCTTTACATCAGCGCCTGACCAAGCGCCAGGCAGATATCAGATCATCCGGGGCTTCACCCGTCGCCTCGTAAAATGCTGCGCGAAACGACCATTCATCCGGAAGAGTCTCGACCTCGTCAGTGACCGTATCCAAGAGGAAGAAGTAGACGTGCTCCTCGAAGCGCTTGACGGTGCCACCGACGAACCCTGAGGTCACCACGATCTCCGAAACGTGATAGCTCGGATCCGTAGGAAAAACCAACTCATCGTCTCGGTAGATATGTGTGGTGTACCTCTGCCACGCCTCGAGTACGAGTCCACCTGAGAGTGGGACTTCATAGTGTCCATCGGATGCAGGGTTGCATGCCGAGAGCATGACAACACACATGAGGACCCCGACGAAGTGGAGCCGGCCTTGCACTCAGCGGTCGCTTGACTCGTCTTGAGTCGGTTCCGGCGTCTGGCTCGCACGGCGCTGCTCGCGTTCCTTGGCTTCGCGTCGTGCTTCAGCACGGCGGTACTGTTCGGCCCGTCCATCGACGGACTTCGGCACCGAGCGCGGCCAGAAGTCGTAGCCGCCGACCTGCCGGTGCATGTAGTCCGGAGCGCGGATCAGCAGGTTGCCGCGGTAGTAGCGGATGGTGCCGCCCTCGCCGCCGTTGTCCAGCCACTGGTCCGGCTCGACGAACTCGACGATCAGATCGATGATCCGCTGGGCCCGATCCTGCTGGGACTCGCTGTCGAGGTCGGTCGTCTCCGGGTCATCGAAGATGCCGCCGCCGCGGCCGCCTCCACCGCCGCCCTGTCCGCTGTTGGACTGATCCAACGCGGACTCGAGGTCGAGCTCGGGAACCTGCGAGTAGTCCGGGACCTCGAAGAGCAGGTCCTGGATGTCGTACACCTTGAGCGTCTGGCGCCGGTTGAGGCGCGACTTGGGACCGACCTCCAGCGCGCCCGCCGGCGTGAGCTGCCATGTGTTGGCGTCGAAGTTGTCCTGCGCCTTCTCGAGCACGCGCTCGACGACGATCAGGATGGGAACCTGCGTCGCACTCACGGTGATCTCCGCCTGGCGGTCGAGGCCGTAGCCGAGTCGGTCATCCTCCCACGCGGCTTCGATGTCGATGTCAGCGACGGTGGCGAGGAACTCGAGGACGTCCTCCAGCCGGTCCTCCTCGAAGGCGACCGTGATGGGCTTGGCGACGCGCTCCAGCGTCCGCCGGCGCGGGTCGAGGCGTTGCTGCGCGAGGGCCGTGTCGGCGACGAAGACGAGCGTCAGCACGACGAGCAAGGCCTTGGAGATGCGGAGCATGGTGGTCGTCCTCCGGGATAGGCGTCGGGCAACTGTAGGAAGGCCCGCGAGAGTGAGACGCGTCGGCCGGCCGCAAGGTTCCGAGGATCCTGGCAGGGGGCCTCAGCCGCCGGCCCGTGATTCGACGGCCCTGAGCGTCTCACACAGGGTGAGGAGGGCGAGGGAGCAGGCGTCGATGCTGACGATCTGGTCCCAGACAGCCCTGCGGACACCGCCGAGGGAGCGGCGCGGGTGTGCCATCATGTGCGACTCCGCTTCTCGGACGGAGAGTTGCAGAACGTAGCGGAGCGACAGCCGCAGCCTGCCTAGCTCGGCGGCGAGTTCGTCCGCCGTCGTCAGCCGGGCATCACCCAGCATCGAGGCAACGAAGGTCATGGGGCGGAGGCACTGCCACGTCGGAAGCGCATCGGGCGCGTTGGTGAAGACGATGCCGCCGGCAAGGTCGTGGCCGCGGGCGGCGGGGTCGGGGTCGCCGATCTGGTACTGCCACACGAGATCGCGCATGTCGCGCAGCGCGATCTCGGAGGGCAGGTCGCCGCCCTCCGCCAGTGCAAGCTCGGTCCAGCCGAGCCATGGCATGAGCGTCGGCATCTGGGCCGCGGGTGTGCGGATGCGCAGATCGCGCGTCAGCGACACCGCGTGGTCGCGCAGCGATGCATCAAATGGTGCTCGGCGCACCAGTGCGAGCGCGATCATCGCGCGCGCGCCGGGGGCCAGTGCATCGCGAGACTCCGCATCCGCCACGGTCTCGACAAGCCTCCGTTGAGAAGCCTCGGCGAAGGCGCTCTGCTCCAGCGCCTGGCCGGGCTCTGCGATGGGTGCGAGTTCGGTCGATGCGATCAGCCACGCGGCGCACGCGGCCGGATCCGTCAGCGGATCAACCTCGTCCTCCTCGACGATCGTCATCAGGCGCAGCAACTCGGCGGCGACGATCAGCGCCTCGGCCCGATGGTCCTCGCCGATGCCCGGCGTTCCGGCGAATCGCGCCAGTGCGAATGCAGCGAGTGCTTGTGCACGAGGCGGTGCGATCGGTTCTTCGTACCGACCGGTGGCGAGGTTCTGATCGCCGCGCAGGCCGAAGGGCTGCGGCCCGGTCCACCGGGCGGCCTGCAGGTGCGTTGCGATGGTCCGTGCCGCGTCCCGCAGACTTGGGCCATTGGTCTCCGCGAGTGGAACAACCGCTCCGCCGCGATACAGGAACATGGGCTGTTGCTGCGGCTCGATCTGTGCCAGATGACGCACTGGGAAGACGTACGGGATCGCCTGATAGCGCGTCCGGATCTCGTTGAGTTCCAGTGGCGGCAGGTCCAGCTTGGCCGCGGCGATGCGCATGGCCTGGTCGGGCAGGGCGCCGGTGGCGAGTTGCGTGCCGGGGAAGACGCCTTCGAGGCGCGGTCCGATACCGATCGCGACGCCGTGAATCCCCGGAGCCGTGCGCTGCGCGGCGGCCGCGAACGTATCGCCCAGCACGGGCTGCGGTGTACCGGCCAGCTGCAGATCAATGATGACGCGCCCGGCTCGCGCTGCGATACGCTGCTCCTGCAGGGCGTCTCGATCGACCTCAACGCGCTCGTTGGCTTCGCGCCATGCCTCCTGGAACGCGCGGGTCACGGCATCGCCGGTATTGGACATGACCGAGCCACGTCCGATCACGCGACCCGCAAGGCGCAGCGTGATGCAGGCGCCCTCGACGCCGTCGGGCTCGGTGATGGTGACATCGGGCCCGGCGTCCCAGCTGCGAATGAGGCGCTCGATCTCGAGGAATGTGGTGATCGAAGCGCCAGCTTCGGGAAGGTCCGCATATGCGCTGCGCCCGCCGCTGAGAAGCACGAGAGCGAAGGCAAGAGGTCCGAGAACTGCACGCAGGATTCTCGTGTCAAGAAACTTCGGCGTTGCACCCTTGCGACATGGTGTGTTGCGTGGCAGCATCATGGTGGCGCAGACGGAACTCGCCCTTGCTTGTTCACGGACGGTGATCATCGTTGATGGCCCTTGAGAGCGGTCCGCAGCGGTGGGCGAGACTCTGGCACACGAGTTGAACACGTGTCTTCCGGAGCGGCCCTTGCCGCACGTCTGAGCAAAGGACCTGAAAGAGAGTGGTGTGTCCATGGCGTTGTATCGTGCCGCGCATGTGGTCTTCGTCCTGACGGACAATCGGAAGCGGATCGCTCTGCTTTCGATGCTGACGTTCGCCGCCATGTGCTAGTCCTGCCCAGATGTCTGACGACGGACTCCTCGGGTGGCTCACCCGAAACGAAAATGGCCCGGCCGTCAAGGCCGGGCCTTTCCTTTGCGCTGATGACGGTGGCGTCAGAGCTGGATCTTGTCCGAGCCCATGGCGCCGTGGTCGTCCATGCCGCCGCGGGTGGGCAGATCGCTCGGGCGACCCTCGCGGGAACGCTCGCCACCCTCCTCGACCGCACCCCACTG
>JBCBTA010000020.1:0-16479 GCA_039818905.1 Planctomycetota bacterium | reverse complement strand
GGACACGTTTCGCGCGGGCGCGGTGCGACAGCTCGAGATCTGGTCCGAACGACTCGGCGTCGAGCTGGTCAAGGGCCAGCAGGGCCGCTTCACACGCATCGAACGCAACTGCTGCGGGATCGCCGCCCTGCTGGCCCTTGACCAGCTCGACGCCGAGTCGTTCGGACCAGATCTCGAGCTGTCGCACCGCGCCCGCGCGAAACGTGTCCGCTGCGGCGAGCAGCACGCTCTGACCATCGTCGGTCAGGCTGCGTGCGAGTTTGGCGATGCTGGTGGTCTTGCCGGCACCGTTGACACCGGCAACGAGGATGACCGTCGGCGTCCCCGCCTCAGCCGTGGCGAAGCGAACCTTTCGGTCCTCCTCGGGCCACAATGCCTTCAGATCGGCCTTGAGCGTCTCGAGAACTTCATCACCCGTCGCGATGCGCCCGGCCTTGTACTCCTCACGAATATGCGTCACCAGCCGGCGCGTCGCGGCGACACCGACATCCGCGCTGATGAGCCGCGCTTCGAGTTCGCGAATGAGCGCATCATCCAGCGTGCGCCCGGAGAGGAGGGACCGCAGCCCGCCGACGAATGCGCCGCGCGTCTTCGCGAGTCCGCTCTTGACCTTCGAGAAGACCGACTTGAGCAGACTCATCCGGAGCTCACCTCACCACCGGTGGCATCGACGCCGACGTTCGACTGGGCTGCGAGAACCTGCTTGAGCACCTTGTCGAGCACGCCGTTGACGAACGCCGGGCTGCGATCGGTGCTGAAACGCTTGGCGAGTTCGATGGCTTCGTTCACCGCGATCTTTGCCCCGGTGCGCCCCGACGTCATCTCGTGGATCGCCAGGCGCAGAATCGCGCGGTCCGCGGCGGGTTGGCGATGGGCGGGCCAGGTCGGCGCAAGCTCGGCGACCATGGCATCAGCCGCGCGCCGCTCACGGAACGCGGCCAGGGCGAGGTCGAACGCCCGCCGTGCATCGCGCGCAGCCAGCGGATGATCCGCCTCGGCATTCATCGTCTCGACGGACGCGCGCACGGTGTCGGGCTCGGCATCACCCATGGCGTCCAGCTGAAACAGTGCCTGGAAGGCAAGCCGGCGAATGTCACGTGCGGTCGTTGACACCGGCGCTCCTCTCCGACTCGATCACCAAAAGGACCGACGCAGTCTCCAGCGCGGCGTCCATCGCTTCGGCGCCCTTGTTGCCCATCGCGCCACCGGCACGGGCCTCGGCCTGCTCAGCGTTGTCCACCGTGAGAACGCCGAAGCCGACCGCGATGGGCTCGTTGCCGTGCTCGCCGCAGGCGATGCGCTGCAGGCCGTTGGCGACGCTCTCGGCGATGTAGCGATCGTGCGACGTCTCGCCGCGGATGACACAGCCGAGGCAGATGACCGCCCCGTACCTGCCGGTCCGTGCGCACGCCGCGGCTGCCGCCGGCAGTTCGTACGTGCCGGGCACGCGCACGACATCGACGTGTCCTGCCGAGCCCGAGGCTCGATCAAACGCCTCCAGTGCACCGCTCAGCAGCGCATCGGTGATCCACTGGTTGTACGTGCTCACAACGACAGCCACCCGGCGCGGGGCGTTCGAGGGACTCGGCTCGATGGTTCGTGTGTCACAGTCCATACCGAGGGCGATGATACGCCGCCCGACCGGCTCCGGGGTTCTCCCGGACCGGTACGATTCATCCATGGATGGACTCATCCGACGACTTTCGCCCGTCCTGCATCTGACCCGCATGACCACGGCCTTCGCCGCGGTCGGCAACACGTGGTTCGTGATCCTCTGGAGCCGAGCCGCGGCGATGGAGCAGGACACCGCGCCTGAGGCGGTGCTGACGCTTGGGCTCCCTGCTGCTCTCGGTGCCGGGGCGCTCGTGGCCGTCGGTCTGTACACCTTCGCCGTCGCACTCAACGACACCCTGGACGTTCGGCGTGACCGGACGCTCCACCCCGAGCGCCCCCTCCCCTCAGGTCGCATGAGGCCCGAGTCAGCGGTCACACTGGTCGCAGCCTCGCTCGTCGTCGCGGCCCTTGGGGCGTCCGTGCTGGGTATCGACGCCGTCACACTCTGCCTGCTCACGGCCGGGGCGATCCTCCTGTTCAACTCCGCCGCCCGCTACGTGCCCTCCGTGGGGCTCGTGCTGCTGGGCCTGATCTACGCAGCCCACATGCTGATCGCCAACGTGCAGCTGGTCTTCGTGTGGCCGGTGTGGCTGGCGATGACGCACGCGCTGATCGTCGGGGCCGTCACGCATGTCCTCGGCGGCCGCCGCCCGACGCTGAGCGGGCGTGTGCTGGTGGTCGCGGCTGCTGGCTGGCTCTTCTGGAGCAGTGTGCTGCTGTGGGTCGGCATGCGCCGGGCCGGGAGCTTCTGGCCCGAGAGTGTCAGCCTGCGCAGCGCAGGCCTGATCGCACTGCTGGTGCTGGCATTCGGCTTCCTCGCGTGGTGGAAGGCGCGGGCAGCGCGCACGCCGGGCCGCGCCGCGGAGAAGATCCATCGTTACGGCTCGCTCTGGCTGACGCTGTACGCCACAGGATGGATGCTGGGTGAGCAGTTGACGACCGAGGCAATGATCCTCGGCGGGCTCGCTCTGGTCGGCTTCACAGGAATGACGACGCTTCGCGAGGTCTACTCGCTGCTCGAATTCCCCGTGGGCTACCGCCGCTGAAGGCTCAGAAGAGCTTGAGCGCGTAGAAGATCACGGTGAAGACGAGGTCGGCGAAGATCACGGCGACCACGGACTGCACGACCGTGTCCGTCGTCGCACGTCCAACGCCGGCAGCGCCACCGGTGACCTTCAAGCCGTTGCCGCAGGCGATCAGGCCAATCAGCAGCCCGAAGATGCCTGCCTTGGCGATACCAGTGAGAAAGTCGCGCGGCCCGACCTGCATGATGGTGTTGTCGAAGTAGGTGGTCCACGAGATGCCGAGGACCGTCTTACTCATGAACGCCGCGGAAAAGATCGCCACGAAGTTGGAGATCACGGCAAGGCAGATCAGGCTGATGATCGTCGCGATGACGCGCGGCACGACCAGGAAGCGCACCGGGTTGAGCGCATGGGCCTCGAGTGCCTCGATCTCCTCACCGACGACCATCGTCCCGATCTCCGCTGCGATCGCGGCGCCGGCGAAACCGACGAGAACAATCGCCGCGATCAGCGGGCCAAGCTCTCGCAGCACCGCAACCGCGATGATGTTGGGCACCAGCTCGACCTGCCCCAGTTGATCCAGCGGCGGGGCCATCTGGAAGCCCAGGATGAACCCGATGGATCCGGAGACGAGTGCCACGATCGCGATGGAGCTGACACCCACGCGGACGATCTGGGCCACAATGGCGGCGTGGCCGAAGCGGACCTTCCTGTCGGTGAGAGCCCGAAGCATCCACCCGAAGGCGCCGATCAGCAGGAACCACATGTGCCCGATGTGCTCGAGCGTACGGTTGACCCGGGCGCCAGCGGCGCCGACGAGTCGGACGGGAAGAATCTGCTGGGACTGGCCCATTCAGGCGTCGCCCATGTCCGAAGCGGTCATGCCGTCGATGCCTCTTCCATGTCCTGCACGATCGTGAAGACCCTGTCCAGGCGCGCAATCTCGAAGATCGACCGCACCTTGTCCTGCATGGCGCACAGGACGAGCTTGGTTGACTGCTTTCGCGCGATCTGCATCGCCTCGACCAGCGTTGCGACACCCGAACTGTCCATGTATGGCACCCGCTCGAGATCGACGATGACCCGAGCCGGACTGCCTTCCATTGCTTCACGCAGCGACTGCTGCAGGTCGCGGGCGCAGCTCAGGTCCACATCACCCTCGGGAGCGACGACCACGAAGCCGTCACGCCGTTCCACACTAACTTCCATGACGCGCCGCCTTTTCGGATTGATCGTCGATCAACTTCGTCATGACCAGACGCATGCCCATGTCCTGGCCGGAGCGACGCTCGAAATGCACGCTCGTCATGACCTCTCGCATGATGTAGACGCCAAGGCCTCCCGGACGAACATCATCAAGATCACGTCCCTTGATGATCGTGGGATCCACCTGGGCCGCCTCGTCGTCGATCACGACGCAGATGCCCGCCGGCTTCTCGCCACCCTCCTCGATCGGCCACACGCGAACCCAGATCCGTCCGTCGGGTGACCGGTCATAGCCGTGCCGGATGACGTTGCACAGGGCTTCGTCCACCGCGAGTGAGATGCGCCCGCAGTCACTGTCGTTAAACCCGAAGCGCTTCGAGACCGCGGCCACCAGATCCCGCGCTCCGCTGAGATAGCGCGGCTGGCTCAGTAGCTCGATCGTCACGTGGGGATCCACGCCCGGGACTGTCCCGTTGTCCGTGCTCTGTCCTGCACTCGCCATCAGTTGCTCGCGTCTCCAGCTTCGCCGGTCGAGTCAGCGTCCTCCCCCATCGTAGAGGAATCCCGCTCGGCAACCCATCGGACCCATCGATCCACGGCTTCAGCACGTTCGTGCTCCGCGGCGGCGTAGTCGTATCCGAGCGTCTCGCCGGTCAAACGCTCCAGCGTGCGGATGGCGAACATGCGAATCCCAGGGTCGGCGCTGTCCAGGAGCACGACCACCTCGGGGATCTTCTCGCGGTCTTCCTGCTGGCCGACCTTCGCCAGGCCCAGAGCCCGCTCCTCGGGGACGGTCGAAGTCACGTCCGCTTGTGGCTGCGGCGAAGAGCACGCCCCCATCGTGAGCAGTGGAATCGGGAGCAGCAGCATCCGTGCGGCGGTTCGCATGGCACGCATCATACGGGCTTCCGCCATCCGCTTTCCCTGCATGCACCAGCCGGGTACCTTCCGCTATGGACAGAGCATCGCTTGCGAGCGACGAGGTCATCCTCGTCCTCGACTTCGGATCACAGACCGCACAGCTCATCGCCCGGCGCATCCGCGACGCGGGTGTGCTCAGCGTGCTCGTGGGACCCAAAATCTCAGCGGCGGAGGTCGCCTCGATCAAGCCACGGGGCATCGTCTTCTCCGGAGGCCCCGCTTCGGTGTACGACGACGGCGCGCCCCGCTGCGATCCCGAACTGCTCTCGCTGGGAATTCCCGTCCTCGGGATCTGCTAGGGGATGCTGCTCGCCTGCATGCTGCTTGGGTGCGACGTGACGCGAGCGGCACGCCGCGAGTTTGGCCGGGCCCAGCTCAACATCACCGACGATGCCAAGCTGCTGCACTCGATTCCATCCAACACCGTCGCGTGGATGAGCCACGGCGACCAGATCGACAACGTCGAGCGCGACTTCGACACCATGGCATCGACGCCGACCTGCCCACACGCCGCGGTGCGCCACCACACCCTGCCCTTCTACGGCGTGCAATTCCACCCAGAGGTCACGCACACGCCGCACGGATCCGACATCCTGGAGAACTTCCTGTATCGGATCTGCAACTGCGACGGTCGCTGGCGCATGGCGGACTTCCTTGAGGCGCAGTCGAAGCGCATCGCCGAGGAGGTTGGCGATCGGCGCGTCATCTGCGGCCTGTCCGGTGGCGTTGACTCCTCGGTCACTGCAGGCATGCTGGTCCGCGCGATCGGAGACCGGCTGACGTGCGTCTTCGTGGACAACGGCTTGCTGCGCAAGAACGAGCGCGAGCTCGTCGAGCAGACCTTCCGCGACCACTTCGACGCCGACCTGCGCGTCGTGGATGCGACCGATGCATTCCTCGGCGACCTCGCGGGCGTGAGCGATCCGCAGGAAAAGCGACGCCGCATCGGCCATCGCTTCATCGACGTTTTCAAGGAGTCCGCCAAGGACATCCCCGGTGCCTCCATTCTTGCCCAGGGGACGCTCTATCCGGACGTGATCGAGTCCGGTCATGGGTACGCGGGCGAGTCGTCCAACATCAAGCTGCACCACAACGTCGGGGGCCTGCCCGAGGAGCTCGGCTTTGACCTGCTCGAGCCGCTGCGCGATCTGTTCAAGGATGAGGTGCGCAAGCTGGGCGAAGTGCTCGGACTGCCCGAACGGCTCGTGTGGCGTCATCCCTTCCCCGGCCCCGGCCTCGCAGTTCGCGTGCTCGGCGACGTGACGCGCGAACGGCTCGACCTCCTGCGCGACTGCGATGAGATCTACCTCGAGGAGATCGTCTCCGCCGGACTCTACCGCTCGACGAGCCAGGTCTTTGCGGTGTTGCTGCCGGTGCAGTCCGTCGGCGTGATGGGTGATGCGCGGACGTACGAGTCCGTGGTCGCACTGCGGGCCGTCACGACAGAGGACTTCATGACTGCCGACTGGGCTCGCATCCCCTTCGACGTGCTTGCAACGATCTCGAATCGCATCATCAACGAGGTCAGGGGCGTGAATCGGGTGGTCTACGATATCTCCAGCAAGCCACCCGCCACGATCGAATGGGAGTGACCCGTGTCCCGCATTCTCTGCGGCTTTGTCTTCAGCCTTCTGACCGCTGTGCTGTGCGCCGCATCGGAGCAGGACCCTCGCATCACGCTCACCGCGCCTGAGGTCCAACGCGTGCGCGCGGGCTTCGCCGACCTGACGACCATCGCAGACGATGCGTTCGACTGTCTCACCGCGAAGGTCGAGGCGTGGAACATCCTCACGAAGGAACTCGCGTCGCGGCCCGATCTCGGCCCGGATCCGATCGCGCCAGGTGAACTGCGGGCGCTGCAAGAGACGACCGACCCCGCCGTCGCCGGCGCCTTCGGCGTGGTCTACGGCAAGTTCCTCGAACGAGAGCCGCTGACCGGCTCGCCCGGGTGGGAGCGCTGGCTGATCCAGGCCGCCGATGACGAAGACGCCGGGCGCCTGACCGATCAGGTCGTCATCCTCTATGTCCATCGGCATCGCTCAGCCATGCTCAAGCCGCCGGCTGAGGACTGGTTCGTGTGGGCCGCGGCGTACTTCTACAAGCCGCTGGAGCAGCCCAGCCGCGCGACTGACGCCCCGACCACCTACCCGGCATTTGTCGGCGCCGTCTTCCATACCGACGCACGCGCCTCCGGGCGACCCTCCGACGCCATCGTCTGGTACGCACTCGGGCTCGCCGTGATCTTCGGCGTCGGCATCACGATCGTGACGATTGTGACCAGACGGAAGTCGTCCACTCGCTCTCGACCGCTCGCGGAAGCCGCGGCCAGGGCCGATGAAGATCCCAGCAATGCCTGAACGCTCCCATCATGTCGTCCATGTCGGCCTGGCAGACCGGGCCTACGACGTCGTGGTCGGTGAGCAGCTGCTGACGGAGCTTGGCCCGCGGACGGCGGATGTCGTTCGAGGACGCCGCGCCTTCGTCATCGTGGACGACAACCTGCCCGATGCGCTGACCGAGGGCGCTCTCGCATCGCTCGAGTCTTCCGGCTTCGCCATCGCGACCGCCTCGGTCAATGCGAGTGAGTCCAACAAGACCATCGACACCACTGCACGGCTGCTCCACGCCGTGGCCCAGACGCGCCAGGATCGCGACGACCCAGTCATCGCGATCGGCGGGGGTGTGACCGGAGACGTCGCGGGCTTCGTCGCCGCAACCTACCGGCGCGGCGTGCCCATCGTGCAGTGCCCCACGACGCTGCTGGCCATGGTTGACGCCTCCGTCGGTGGCAAGACCGGCGTCAACCTCATGACGCCGACCGGTCTCAAGAAGAACCTCGTTGGTGCCTTCTGGCAGCCGACGCTCGTGCTGGCGGATGTCACAGCCCTGGCGTCGCTGTCCGAGCGACACCTTCGTGCGGGTCTCGCCGAGTGCCTGAAGCACGGCCTGATTGCCGCGTCCGGCCCAGGGCTCCCTGCCGGATCGGGGGACGAGCTCTTCCGCTGGACCGTCGATCGGCTCATCAAGCTCCGCATGGGCGACACGGAACTGCTTGAGCAGCTCATCGCGACCAACGTCGCCGTGAAAGCTGCCTTCGTCGTCAGTGACGAACGGGAGGAGTCGCGCGGCACGGGCGGACGGGCCCTGCTCAACCTTGGGCACACCTTCGGTCACGCCATCGAGACGATTGCCCATCTCACGCCCGATGGTCGTCCCGAGCACGCCCCGCTGCACCATGGCGAGGCGGTGGCCTATGGACTCGTCGCCGCGGCATATGCCGGTGCGGCACTTGGCCGATTCGACGAGACCCAGGCTGAAGCTGTGCGTGTTGCGGTGGAGCGAATGGGACTGGAATCTCGCCTGATGGGCCTGCCGAGTGACGATGCCATCATCGAGGCCATGATGCACGACAAGAAGGTCAGGGGCGGTCGTCTCCGGATCGTCGTGCCGACCGGCCCGGGAACGGCCGAAGTCGTCGAATCGCCGGCTGAGGACGTCGTCCGGGCCGGCATCGACGCCATGCGCATCCGACGCTGAGCCTCCGGCTCCTTGCGAATCGGCCAACTTCAAAGCCCTGCGGAATCCTGATCCGATAAGCCTGTGGATTCGTTGTGGGCTTTGCGGACACGAGCTTTGGCGGCCGCGGGGAAACATGCGATGAGGGCCGTCGCGATCATCAACCAGAAAGGCGGCAGTGGGAAGACCACCACCGCCCTGAACCTCGCGGCCATCCTTGCGCGACGAGGTCACCGCACCCTGCTGGTGGACATGGATCCCCAGTCCCACTGTGCCGTGGGCCTTGCGATCCCCTCCGGACAGATCGAACTGAGCGTCGCCGACGCCCTTCTCGAGTCCGAATCCCGCCCCACAGACCGCGCACGCCTGATCTGGCGCGTCAGCCGCCACCTGGACCTGATCCCGAGCAGCGCCCGCCTCGCAGGGCTGGAGGCATCGCGCGGCGGGCTCGCCGAGGCTCCCGATCGTGATCTCCGGCTCACACGGCTCCTGAACAGCGTGGCATCGCGATACGACTGGTGCCTGGTGGACTGCCCGCCTGCCATCGGTCTGCTGACCTTCAACGCCCTTCGCAGTGCCTCCCAGGTGCTGATCCCTGTTGAGACCGGCTACTTCGCTCTGCAGGGGGCCGAGCGCCAGGTCGCGACGATCCGCTCGCTGATCCGCCGCTGCGGCGACCACGCCCCCCACCACCTGCTCCCGACGCTGCATCGTGAGAACAGCATCGTCTCCAAGGACATCCTGGCGGACCTGCAAAAGCGGTTCGCCGCACAACTCGCCCCCGTGGTGATCCGGTACGACGAGCGGCTGCGGGAAGCGGCGACGCTCGGCGTCCCCGTCATCGAGCACGATGCCAACTCCGACGCCGCGGCTGACTACAGCCAGCTTGCGACGTGGCTCATCGAGCACGTGCCCTCCGAATCCGATGCGGTCGCACCGCGTCCCGTCGTTCTGCGGGCCCGCGTTGCGACGACTCCTGGCTCCGAGGAGTCCGACGACGACGGCGACCAGAGCAACGGCGTCGGCGCCCTGCTGCAGCCGCCCGAACCCGACGGCATGCCCGTCGCCGCCGCGGCCAATCCTGAGGCGCCGATGAGCCGTGCTGCGGAACTCGCCGCCCGGACGCGTCGTCTGCTCCGTCACGGCGCCACGCTGCCCGAGCGCACCGAAGACGTCTCGAGTCACCTTGAACCCAAGCCGCCGACGCTTCCCCCGTCGCCCGAGCCCGAGCGCCGCGTCTCGCCCGACCAGCTGCGACAGCTCCTCGGTGCGCGGCAGACGCGCAGCGGCGTGCTCTTCGTCTATCCCGCCGGCCCCGAGGCCGATGTGCGGCTCGCCTCCGACGTCAACGGCTGGTCGCCCGAGGCCCATCGGATGCGCTTCAACCCCGCCATGGGCGCGCACCAGATCTGCATCCCCTTCCCGACGGGTCGTCACCGCTATCGCTATGTCGTGGACGGCCGTTGGATCAGCGACCCCAACAACCCGCTGTCCGAGCCGAACCCCTTCGGTCAGCTCGACAGCATCATCGAGGTCTCAGCATCGCTCCACGATGGCTGACCGACCTGCCTCGAGGAAGAGACATGACACGCATGCATGATCGCACCACCGGCCCCTTCGAGCCGGCGGACACAAGCGAGGACTTCGACGCGCTCGCCGAGCTCTTTCTTGGCGATGATGCCCCCCGCGATGAAGTGCCCCATCCGAAATCACACATCCGTGTACCCACGGAGCACACCCAGACCGACACACCCGAGATCGAGGCGCTCATCGTCGGGCACCTGCCGATTCGTTCCGGACTGTGGGTCACGCAGTACGCGTCGCACGTCGCCGCGGAGCGCGATGAGATCGTCGCCCTCGTGCGAGCCCAGCCTGGGCACGCGTCTGTCGATGTCTTCGGTCTCGCCGAGGGCCAACGCACGTTCGATCCTGCGGCGTCACTGGAAGATGCGCTGCGCACCGCAGCGCAGCACGCGGATGCCTGGATCATCCGGCTCGACGATCTCGACGAGCCGGCACTGGCCGAGGCAACGGGCATCACGGGCGTCACCCTGCTCGCTGCAGGCAATGACGCCGCCGTGGTCGATGCATACCGCACCATCAAGTCGCTCGTCGGCGCCAATCCCGCGGCAGAAGACGACGCATCGGATATGCCGGTCTTGCGCGTCGCCCTGATCGGTGCCCCCGCCGAACAGGCGGACGCCGTTGCCGCCAAGCTGGCCGAGGCATCCTCCGTCTTCCTGAGCCGCCCGATCGAGCTTGGTGCGGTGATCGAGCGAATGGAGCCGACCGGAGGGGCCCCGCTCTTCGACGGCACGACCGACGCCGAGGGGCTTGGCATCCTCTCACTCATCCAGACCATCCCGACTGCGTCGATGCCGCATCCGACCATCGCCATGGAGTCCGCAATCCCGGCGGCTGCTCCTGAGCTTCGACTCACCGACGACGGTGATGACATCGAGCAGGCCAACCAGGTCGAGCCGGCGATCGTCGCCGAACCCACGCCGCTCCAGACACCGACGAGAGAACTGGGTCTGGCTCAGCAGATCGGCTTGCAGCCGCTGGACATCACCTCGCCCCATGACGATGCCGTGCAGCTTGCGCGGGATGCCGACGGACGCCTGCATCTGCTTCGGCGCGACTCCGATGGCGAAGCCCTCGCGTCGCTGACCGCGGCATCGGCCTGGGCACAGCGTCACTCCACGCTCCTCAGCCGCGCATGTGAGCTCGAGTTGCACCTTGACGAGGCGACGCCCCCGATCCTGCACCTGTTCACTTCGACACCGCGGGCGGTGCGCGCGCTCACGGATGCACCGCTGCGCCTGCATTTGCTCGCACCGGTCCCGGCGGGAACGACCTGGTTCAGCGCTGAGCTGAACTGACCGCACGGGATCTCAGTCCGTCGCGGCACCCACCGGTTGCGGCACGCGCACCGGCTGCGGCACGGGAACCGCTACGCCACCGGACACGGGCGCCGGCGCCGCAACATCGTCGAACTCGGGCGGTGGCGGTTCCTTCTCGAAGGCCGAGCCCAGACCACGCAATGCCCGCATGCCCTCGGTCATCTCGACCACCAGGCTGAACAGCAGTGGCACCAACAGCAGCGTAAAGACGGTGGACACCAGCAGACCACCGACCACGACCGATCCCAGACCGCGGTACAGCTCCGAGCCCGCGCCGGGGAACAGCACCAGTGGCAGCATGCCGCCGACACTGGTCAGCGTACTCATGAAGACAGGGCGGACGCGCGTTCGCACTGCCTCGGCGATGGCTTCCATGGGGCGCATCGCCTCATGGTGACAGTGCTGGGTATCTGCCTGCCCGGTCATCAGGTTGAGTGATTGATGGACGATCAGGATCGCGTTGTTGACGACGACACCGATCAGGATGATGAACCCGAGCATGGTCAGCACATCGAGGTTCTGCGTCGCGATGACCGGGTTGGCCATGGTGACGCTGTGCACGATGCTCAGCCCCAGGAACCCGCCCACGATCGCCAGCGGCACGGAGAACATGATCACGAAGGGATACACGAACGACTCGAACAGCGCGCACATCAGCAGGTACGTCACGGCGAGAGCCCAGATCAGCCGCGCCGTCAGCAGCTGCGGCTGTGTGCCGAAGAGCAGAATGATGCCGGTGACTGTGACCCCGACGAGCAGGTAACCCAGCGCGCCGTAGAAGTACTGCTTGTTCTGCTTGCGTACGGAGCGGACGAGCGACAGCACGGCCACGACGCCGCTGATCGCCAGCAGACCGAGCCCAACGGCGCCGATCCCGCGGCCCAGCCCGGACGGCGCCTCACCGGAGAGGTCGCCCATCAGGGCGGTCCGGACCTCATCGAGCTTCGCTGCGGTGCCTTCAAAGCGCACACGCATAGTCCGGTCGATCATGCCATCGGCCCGGAGGGGCTCGACGTACTTCGACCGAAGCTCCGCCATCACCTCTTCCAGCGGCACGCCGTCGGGCGGCTGGATCTTCAGCGTGACACTCGGCAGCTCCTCGATCCGCTGCACGGACTGCGGCGCACGGCCCTCACGCACCTCGACCACCGAGTCCAGCGGCACGACCGGGCCACGGGGCGTGGCGATGTTCACGCTCGCAAGCTGCTCCTTGTAGCGCAGACGACCGCCCTCAGGAAGCAGACGAATGTCGATGGTGTCGTCGCCAGTGCGGAAGTCACCGACGAAAGCACCGTCAAAGAGCGCACGCACGGCGGTGCCGACGTCCTCGGTGCGGAGGCCAAGCTCCGTGCCGAGGTGCGTGACCCGGACCTGCATCTCCGGCTGCAGCAGCATGAAGTTGCTGGGCTCCGGACGAAGGGCGCGGTAGCCGTAGCGCGGATCCTGACCGAGCTCGTTGAACAGACGTGTCGCCGCGGCTTTGACCTGCTCGAGGTCCGGGCCGGAGATCTCGAGGTCGATGGTGTTGCCACCACCGACACCCCGCCCGAACAGCGACGACTGCTGCGCACCGCCGAAGGTGTCGGGGACGGAGTTGAAGGCATTGGTCAGCAATGTTCCGAGCGGCCGCACGACTTCCGGAATCGCACTGGTCGCACCGCTGAACATGCTGTCGCCAAAGGCGCCGACGAAGAAGTTGTCCACGGGAACGCCGTCATAGGGCGACGCGCCCGGCATCGGTCTCGCGATCGTCGGCAGGCTCTGCACCGTCGCCGTGTCCGCCGGATCGACCTCCATGTAGGGGCCGACCTGGCTCTCGATGATCTCGGCCACCTGCTCCTTCTGCCCCACCGAGTAGCCCGGCGGGATGAGCAGTCCACCGAAGACGAGATTGCGGTTGCCCGCCGGCAGGTAGTCCAACGGCGGCGCAAGCGTCAGCGCTCCGCCGATGCTGAGCCCCGCCAGCGCGACGATCGCTCCAGGGCGCAGCGTCCACGCGCGCCACCCGGTGATCATCCAGTGGATGAGCTTGGCGAACAGCTCCGTGCCCCTGCGGGCCAGCGGCGCGAGACCAAACAGGCTGTGCAGCATCCGCGACAGCCAGTTCCGCTCGGAGTCCGGCTTGGGGCGGCCGAGCCAGCGCGAGCATGCGGCGGGAATGACCAGTGCCGAGACGATCAGCGACAGCGACACCGAGGAGACGATCGCCAGCGAGATGTCGCGGAACAGCTGCCCGGCTTCCTCCTGCACCGTCAGCACCGGCACGAAGACCGCCACCGTCGTCAGGGTCGATGCCAGAATGGCGCCCCACACCTCGCGTCCGCCGTCATACGCGGCGTTGATCGGCGACTTGCCCATGTTGCGATGGCGGAAGATGTTCTCCAGCACCACGATGGCGTTGTCCACCACCATGCCGACCGCGAAGGCGAGACCGGCGAGCGAGATGACGTTGAGCGTGCGCCCCAGGGCCAGCAGCACCAGGAATGTGCCGATCACCGAGATCGGAATCGCCAGCGCGATGACGCCCGTCGCGATGAACGAGCGCAGGAACAGCAGCAGCACCACCGCGGCGATCAGACCGCCGACCCACAGGTTCTGCGACACCAGGCTGATGGCTGAGGTGATGTAGATCGTCTCGTCGTACACCTGGCGGAGGTTCAGGTCGGGACCGACTTCCGCGTGCAGGTTCGGAAGCACCTCCGTCTCGATCTCATCCAGTCGATCGCGGACCTCGGCCATGATGTCCATGACGTTGGCGCCGGACTGTCGAATGATGTTGATCGCGATCGCCTCGTTGCCCATGGAGCGCACGAAGCCGCGGCGCTTGACGTAGTCGAGCTCGACCGTGGCGATATCGCGGATGTAGACGGGACCACCCTCGCGGTAGGCGACGATGGTGTCCATGATGTCTTGGGTGCCCTCGTACTGACCCAGCACACGAACGCGATAGTCGCGCTTCCCCTCGGCGATGGTGCCGGCGGAGACGTTGGTGTTCTCCGAGCGCAGGGCAGTCAGCAGGTCGAGGTGATTGAGCGAGTACTGCGCCAGCCGATCCAGATCGACGAGGATGCGCATCTCCCGTTCACGCCCGCCGTAGATGTTGACCTCGGCGACACCCGCGATGCGTTCGAGAAAGGGTTTGACCTCGTTGTCGAGCGGGCTGTAGAGCGTGCTGATGTCGAAGTGCGGGTACTTCTCGCGTCCCTCATCGGTCAGCTCGACGATGATCCACGCGATCGCATTCTCCGATGCGCCGCTCGACGCCTGAATCGTCGGCTCCTCGACGTCGGGCGGATACTCCGAGACCTGCCGCAGCGAGTCGGAGACCTCCTGCAGGGCCCGGGCGACATCGGCGCCGATGTAGAACTCGAGGATGATCTCGACCTGACCCTCGCTGCTGGTCGAGCGCATGCGCTTGAGGTTCTCGACGTTCTTGAGCTCCTCCTCCTGCCCACGCGTGATCTCATCGACGATCTCCTCCGGAGACCGACCGGGCCACTCCGTCGTGACCTTGATCTCCGGCTGATCGACGGTCGGCGTCAGCTGAATGGGGATCGCGCGGACACCGATGAGTCCGAACATCACCACCAGGATCACACCCACCGCAACCGTGACGGGACGGCTGACGGAGAACCGAATCGCGTCCATTTACTCGCCTCCCCCGGGAGTGGGCGCCGGTGCATCGATGTCGATCAGCGGCTGCCCTGGGAAGATCCGCTCGTTGCCCTCAATCACCACCCGCATTCCCGGCGCCAGCCGCGCAGCCTCGACGACCACGCGATCGCTGAAGGCCCAGCGACGGGACACGCGCATCGGCGCCGCGACGCCACCGGCATCGAAGTACACGAAGGTGCCCGCGTCATCCCGCAGAATCGCATCCTTGGGGACCGTGGTCGCCACCGCACCGACACCCGTCGGGATCGATGCGACGACACTCATCGCCGGACGCAGCAGACCGGAGTCGTTCTGCAGCCGGATCCGCACCGGGAATGTCCGGGCCAGAGCGTCACCTGCGTCGATGATGACGATCGACTCCGACGTCAGGCTCTCGGCCAGCGCCGCGATCTCCACCGTCACGCTGCTGGACAGTGCGCCGATGAAGCGCTCCGGCACGTCGATCCAGGCGTCGATCACATCCAGCTCGACGAGCTCGACCACCATCTCACCCTCGCCGACCCATTGGCCCAGCTCGCTGCCCTTGGCGACGATGCGCCCCGAGAAGGGCGCTCGCACCGTCATCTTGTCGATCTGCTCACGAGCCCACGACAGCGCGGCCTCGGCCGATGCCAGATCCGCCGACGCCTGAGCGACGCTCGCCTCGGCAGCGCTCAGCGCGATCTGCGCATCCTCGACCTCGCTGGTGTTGACAGCTCCAGAGCGCACCGCGTCCTGCAGGCGCTCGAGGTCGCGCTGCTCCTGCGAGACCATCGCCTGGCGCTCCAGTACCCGGGCCTGATGGGCATCGCGTTCGGCCGCCAGCCGACGCACGTCGATCTCGGCGAGCGTTGTGTCC
This sequence comes from Planctomycetota bacterium, assembly GCA_039818905.1. Taxonomy (GTDB): domain Bacteria; phylum Planctomycetota; class Phycisphaerae; order Phycisphaerales; family UBA1924; genus JBCBTA01. The sequence continues at coordinate 781 of JBCBTA010000020.1, read as the reverse complement.
AGCCGTACCAGCACGTCGCCCGCGTCCACCGTGTCACCTTCATCAACCACCTGCTCGATGACGCGACCGGGCACTTCCGCCGCGACCATCGAACGACGGGCTGCGCGAAGCTCGCCCGTCACCTGGCGCATCTGCGCCACCGGCTCCTGACGCACCTCACCGAACCGCACGCGCTGCGGCGGGGGTCCACCCTGAGCCAATACAGTGGCGGACAGCACGAGCACCCCAGTGAGGCTCACGATGCATGACTTCATGAATCCTGTCATTGCTCTGATCCTTTGACGGCGCAGGAGTCGCGCTCCTGCTCCAGTTCCCGGAGAAATCGTTCTGAGTTCGTGACCAACTGATCGAGAACGCCTTGCATCTGCATGACGTGCTGCGGATCAATGCCGCGAAGGAACGCGCTGGTGAAGCGCTCGGCCCGCTCGCACGCCTCATCGCGCACCTGTCGGCCCCGCTCCGTCTCTCGCACGTACACGCTGCGCCCACCACCAGGCTTGCGGAAGCGCTCGAGCAGCCCGTCCTCTTCCATCGCCGCGACCATGCGGCTGACGTTCTGCACACTCAGCAGCGCGTCCTGACTCAGTTCCGTCAGCGAGGGCGGCTCCTCGTACGCCTCGAGGGCACCGAGCAACTGCCACCGCGAGCCCGTCAGCCCAAGATCCTCGACCAGACGGTCGCCGCAGCGCATCGCGAGGTTGTTCGCGACGAACAGTTCACGAACGAGCGGCGCGTCCTTCCAACGCGGAGGTTCGCTTCCGACGGAATCAGAGATCGCAGG
>JBCBTA010000019.1:0-16867 GCA_039818905.1 Planctomycetota bacterium | reverse complement strand
GCGCAGCGCGATGGAGACGGGGGCCGATGGCGACTCGGTGCGCGCACAGCTGGAGCTGATCGATCAGATGCGCCGGCTGGCGGGTGTGATGCAGTGCCGGCATCGTCAGCTCACGGAGCACTTCGGGCAGTCGTACGACGAGCCGTCCTGCGGCGCGTGTGATGTGTGCCTGGGCGAGACGGAGCCGGAGCCCGAGAGCACGAAGCTGTCCCAGATCCTGATGTCGTGCGTGGCTCGGACGGGGCAGCGCTACGGGGCGGCGCACATCGCCGATGTGGCGCGTGGCGCATCCAATGAGATGGTGACCAGCAGGGGGCACGATCAGCTGAGCGTCTACGGCCTGCTGGCAGGGCGACGGAAGCGCGAACTGACGTCGTTTCTCGATCAGCTGGTCGCGGCTGGCGCACTGGAGGTGGATGAGCATCGCGGGCTGCGCTTCGGGCCGAATGGTGTCGCGGTCATGAAGGCGGAGGAGGAGGTTGCTCTGGGGCTGCCGATGGGAACGGGCGCTGCGATGCGGGATCGTCGCCGCTCGCGCTCGGCGTCGGCCATCGAGGCGCGGCCGCTGACCATCGATGAGAAGGTGCTCTTCGAGCAGTTGCGTGAGCTGCGCAAGACGCTGGCTGAGGAGCGGAGCGTGCCGCCCTACGTGGTGTTCTCTGATGCGACGTTGCGCGAGCTGTGCCGCCGCCGGCCCACAACGATGCAGGAGATGCTTCACATCAAGGGCGTGGGCCGGAAGAAGATGGAGGCGTTCGGCGAGGTGTTTCTCGAGGCGGTTGCCGCCAGTCCGTGATCATGGTCCGCCGGCGGCGGTGCTATCGTTTGGCATGAACAGACTCGCGGCTGCGCTTCCGCTCGTGCTTGTCCTCGCCGGATGTTCCGACAGCGCAGCGCCTGACGGCGCCCAGGGTGGTGCGTCGTCGTCGCCCCACCCGGCGTTGCCATCCGGGACATCAGCCGCGATCGACGTGGCCTCGGCGCTGCCTCCGGAAGTCTCGCCGGGCTTTGTCTACACAGAGGAGCGCGTTGATAGGTCGCCCGGCGTCGGCGTGATCTGTCTTGGTGATCGCCTGCGGATCTACCACGTTTCGGAGACGTGGCAGCCCGCCACGGTCGCTGTTGTCGGTGGTGACGGTCAGGTGCTTCGATCGCTGCGGATTGACCTGCCGCCGAGTGGGACGGTTCGGGCGGAACTGCCCGAAATGGCGTCGGGGCAGGACCTGCAGGTCCGACTGACCACGCCGGCGGGTGCACCGCTCGAGGCCCTGCCGGCGACGTTCCAGCCGCGGATCGGGTTCGATGGGCCTGAGCTGACGAACGATCGCCTTCGGGAGTTGGGCTTGGCGGAGATGGCGTCCTCGACGGCCTCCGAGGGCGGAATCACGCTGCGCGAGGAGCGATGGTCCGCCGCGACGACCGCCACGACATCCGGTCTGGGACCCGGGCCTCAGATCATCGTGATCGGCGGCATCGAGACACATGCCGTGGCTCTTCCGTCACGGGCGGTGCTCCGCACCGACGACGAGTGGCTGGAGAAGGCCCTGCCGGCCATCGAGGAGGTGATGGAGGCGATGGACCGAGCTGCTGAGGTGGGGGTCTGAGCCTCCCGGCTGGACTCCGGGGCCGGGTTGGGTATCCTTGTCCCTCCCCCCGGGCGGCACGGCAAGGCTGCCAGCGGGACCATCGACAGCGAGGCGATTCAGATGAAGCAGGAAACCCATCCCACGTACTACCCGAGCTGCAAGGTCTTCTACAACGGCGAGGTCGTCATGACCGTCGGCGCGACCGTGCCCGAGCTGCACGTTGACGTGTGGTCCGGCTCGCACCCGTTCTTCACGGGCAAGAGCAGCTTCGTTGACTCGGCCGGACGCGTGGAGAAGTTCCAGCGCAAGTTCGCCGGCGACTACTTCAAGAAGGGCAAGAAGAAGAAGTAGCTCGAATCACGAACCATCGTCAGCCCGGTCTCCCGGTGGGGACCGGGCTGTTTGTTGCGCGGAAGGCACACAGGCACAGACGAGAGCGTCGAGCCCTTTTGGTGAACCTCGATGGCAGCCGCGACACAGTTGAGTGATGCGCTTCTGGCGAAGCTGGATGAGATCGCCGCGGCTCGCGATGCGCTGAACGAACAGCTCTCGGATCCGGAGGTGCTGGCCGATCATCGGCAGGTGCGCGATCTGTCGATCCGCAAGGCGGCGCTGGATCCGGTGGCGGATGACTACGTCAGATATCGCGACCTTGTGCGTGAGGCGGCGGACCTGCGCGAGGTGATTGAGGCCAACGAGGATGCCGAACTGGTGTCGATGGCCAGGGACGAGCTGCCCGACCTGGAGCGGCAGTCCGGCGCACTGCTTGAGCAGACGCTGGAGCGGCTGGTGAACGCCGACGATGACTCGATCGGATCGGTCATGCTGGAGATCCGGGCCGGCGTTGGAGGCGATGAGGCGGGGCTGTGGGCCGGCGATCTGGTCGGGATGTACGAGAAGCTGGCGTCGTCGAAGGGATGGTCGCTGGAGACGCTCGATCTTGACGTGGACGAGGGTGTCGGCGGAATTCGGTCCGCCGTGCTGAACCTGCGGGGCGAGGGCGTGTGGTCGGAACTGGCCCATGAAGCGGGCACGCACTGCGTGAAGCGTGTCCCGGCGACGGAGAGTCAGGGCCGCGTGCATACGAGCACGGCGACGGTGGCGGTGTTGCCTGAGCCGGAGCAGGTCGAGGTGGAGCTGGACACGAACGACGTGGACGAGCACATCACCACGGCCCAGGGACCGGGCGGGCAGAACGTCAACAAGGTGGCGACCGCGGTGCACCTGATCCACCGGCCGACGGGGATCGAGGTCCGCATGCAGGAGACCAAGAGCCAGACGCAGAACCGCGAGAAGGCGTGGCGTCTACTCCGGGCTCGGCTGTACGAGCGGCAGCTCCAGGAGCAGCGTGCCAAGGAAGCCGCGGCGCGCAGCGAGCAGATCGGGACGGGCGGACGCGCCGAGCGCATCCGTACCTATCGTTACAAGGACGGTATCGCTGTCGATCACCGACTCAACGAGTCGTATCCGTTGGAGAAGACGCTTGCCGGCGAGATGGGACCGATCATTGCGGGACTGCGTGAGCAGGAGACGGCCCGCCGGCTCGCAGCGCTGTGACGCCGTGATCTCCCGGACCTGGCTGTGGGGCATCCGATGACGCAGCAGGCGGGTGAGGTCGCACCGGGAAGACGCGCCGCGGTGGCTGGTGCGGTGATCGTGCTGTCGTTGTCGCTCATCCAGGGGATCATCGGAGCGCAGCTCTTTGCCACGGGTCTGTCCGATGGTGATCTGCCCAGCGAACTCAGCCGCGAGATGACGGCGGTGTTCGGCGCAGCGTGGATGCTTGTGGGTTTGCTCGGCGTCATCGCCGGCTTCGGCGTGATGTCGCGGAATCGGTGGTGGTGGCTGCTGGCTGTCCTCATCGCGGCGGCCCTCGGTCTGATGCGGTTCCCGATCGGCACGATTCTCTGGGGCAGCGCGGTCGTCCTGCTGTTCGTGGGACGGTCCTATGTCTTCACGCGCCCTGCAGCTTCTGCGGACGTTCCTGCAATGGATGCTCGGGAAGATCGTTGACCGGGGTGAGAGGACGATCTTCCTATGCACGCACTCGCGCCATTGGCACTCATCGTGGTTGCCGCCGCGGCAGTCGCTCATCCAGGTCATGAGATGGAGGAGGAGGCGGCCGGTGCGCAGACATCCAGCGGCACACACGGCACCGTCTCCATCGTCGAGCGCGACGGCTATCGGTACATCACATCCAACGGCATACCGAATCACGAGACAGGACGATTTCCCAATCGGAACAACCCGAATGCCATCAGCGCACAGCGTCACTCGTATCGCGTGACGCTGACGCCGCGGCAGCGGGCCGAGGCCACGTCGATGCGCGGCGTCTTCGGTATCGCGGTCAACGGTGTTCCGATGGATCCGGGCACCGCGGAGTGGTGGCAGAACGATCCACAGCGTGGGTGGAACTACGACGCGCTCAGTGGCAAGATTGACCTCGGCGTCGATGACAGCAACGCGCATGTACAGCCGACGGGGACGTACCACTACCACGGCATTCCGACAGGTCTGCTCGAGCAGCTGCGGGCCGAACAGGGTGCGGACCGGATGCTGCTGATCGGGTGGGCCGCCGACGGCTTCCCGATCTATGGCCCGGCATGTCATGCCGACGCCGAGGATTCCGAGAGCCCGCTGCGCGATATGCAGTCGAGCTACCGTCTGAAGGAAGGTCAGCGGCCGGCATCGCCGGACGGCCCCGGCGGGGCGCACGACGGCACGTTCAACGCGGATTGGGAGCACGTCGAAGGTGCGGGTGATCTGGACGAGTGCAACGGACGCTTTGGTGTGACGCCGGAGTTTCCGGAGGGCACGTACTACTACGTCCTGACCGACGAGTTCCCCTTCATTCCGCGGATGTTTCGCGGCACACCAGACGAGAGCTTCGTCCGCAGGGGGCCACCTCCGGGTCGCGGCAATGGGCCTCCCGGGGGACGCCGACCACGGCGTGGACGCTGAGTCATTTCCTGGTCGCACCGAGCATGATCGGGAGAAGGGCCTACCCTCTCCCCGATGTCCACTGTCGAGACGGTCACGATCGAAGCCTCGGCCCCGAAGGCGCGGCGACTGCACTACGGACATGTCATGCTCGGCGTGTCCACCATGGGCTTCCTGTGCACGCTGCCCGGCCAGACGATCGTCATCTCGCAGTTCAACAATGTTCTGCGTGAGACGCTGGGGCTCTCGGCTGCGGGGCTGAGCCAGCTGTACATGATCGCGACGATGTTGGCGGCGCTGCCACTGACGCTGGTCGGACGCTTCAGCGATCGCTTCGGCACGCGCCTGGCGATGGGACTCGCCGGGGTGGCGCTGGCGCTCGCGTGCGTCCTCATGGGGCTCGTCAACGGGCCGATCATGTTGCTCATCGGGTTCTTCTGCCTGCGGTTCTTCGGGCAGGGTGCACTGTCGCTGGTGAGCGCGCACGCGCTGGCGATGTGGTTCGAGAAGCGGCTCGGCGCGATGGAGAGCCTGCGAACAGCGATCTTCATGCTGGTCAACGCCGGTGTGGGGTACGCGATCATCGTGCTGATCAACACCACCGGCTGGCGTCTGGCGTACCCGCTCATGGGTGCGGTCGTGGCGCTGATCGTGTTGCCCATGGTCATGTTCCTGTATCGCAACCGGCCGGAGGACATCGGCCAGAAGACCGATGGCGGACATCTGGTACTGGAGGCGGTATCGCCTGTCGAGGCGACGGGCGATGAGATCGAGGGGCAGGCGCATGTGCTTGGCGAGCCGGACTTCACGCTGCGCGAGGCTCTGGTGACGCGGGCGTACGCCGTGCTGGCCGGGGCGGTGATTCTCTCACCGATGATCGGGACGGCCATGCTCTTCCACCTGCAGCCGATCGCCGCGACCATCGGGATGGGTGAGGAAGCCGCCGCGGGGATGCTGGCGGTCTTCTGGATTCCGTCGATGCTGGCGATGCTCATCGTGGGACGGTTCGCCGATCGCCTGCCGGCGGGCAAGGCCTTGTGCGCCGGCGTGAGCATGATGGCCCTGACATGCGTGCTGTTTGCCACGCTGGCCAACGCCTTCATGCTCGCGTGCGCGATGGGGATCTTCGGGATCGGCACGGCGATGGTGATCCTGACGGCCAACCCGACGCTGGCGCGGTATTTCGGGCGAGCGCATCACGGCGCGATCCGGGGCGTGATGACGACGTGTATCGTGCTGTCCACCTCGGTGGGGCCGGTGATCGTTGGGTATCCGATCGACGCCTTTGGCAGCCATCGGGCGGCGTTCTGGCTGTTCGCGGCGATGTGCGTGCCGCTGGCGCTGACGGCCCTGACGCTGCGTCCGCCACCTCGGCCCGAGCGATCGGCGGACTGACGGCTCAAGTCGAGTGTTGGGGGGAGATTGCGCCTCGGGCCCGGGATTCGGTGCCGGTTCGGGGCCGGCGGCAATTTTCGCCCCAGCCGCGGATCGACGCCGATACCTGATGCTTCATGGCAGCACTATCCAAGGCACAGCGTGCGCGCGCAGCGGCGGCTGAAGAGGCCCCCCTGCATCATGCGCCGATCGAACGCGTCATCTGGCTTGTCGGCGCGGTCCTCTGGGGCCTGCTCGCGGCGAGTCTGATCAGTTACTCCCCGGCGGACCCGCCCGGTCATGCAGTGGTCACATCGGCATCGAGCGGTGTGCAGAACTGGATCGGTCCGGTCGGAGCCGCGGTTTCGCACCACATCTTCCTGATGCTCGGTTCGGGGGCGTGGATCCTGGTGCTGTCGGCGGGTGCGTATCTCGGCTACATCGCCTATCGCGGCACGGTGGATCACGCAGCGGTGCGCGCCCTGGGTGTGCTGCTCGTGGCGCTGGCCTTCAGCGGGTTCCATGCGCTGCTGGCGCCGGAGTGGAGCAGCCAGCCGCAGGGTGCTGGTGGACTGCTGGCGATCGCGGGTGTGCATGAAATGACGATGCGCTTCGGCGGCCTCGGCGCGGGGCTGTGGATCGGCCTGATCGGCGCCATTGGTCTGACGGTGGCGTACGACCGCTGGCTGATCGTGGTGCCACGGGCGATCGGATCCGGCATGGGCGTCGCCCTGGAACGGTCGCGCAGCGCGGCGGAAGCGGCGCGGACCAGGCTGAAGGAGCGGGCGGTTCGCGCGAACGACGTGGATGATGACGAGGATCTCGCCGCGATGACGGCGACGATGCGCCGTGCGGTGCAGCGGCAGAAGCAGCGCGACGTCGAGCAGGAGAAGCCCGCGAAGAAGACGAAGAAGGCGCCTGCCGTCGTGGAGGACGAGGTCGAGGCGTACGACGAGGAAGACGAGTACGAGTACGAGGACGAGGCGCCGGAAGAGGAGATCGAGGACGACGCCGAGGCGTACGAGGAGGACGAGATCGAGGAAGAGGACGAAGCGGAAGTCCCCGGGGCCCCGCAAGTCTTCACCGCCGACGAGCTTCGCGAGAAGATCAGCAAGCTGCCGGTCCGGTTCGCCAACGCCAGCAAGAAGATGGCGAGCGAGGACGATCTCGAGAGCCTGCGGGCCCAGCGTCGCAGCGAGGAGGAAGCGGACCGCCGCTACGTCTTCCCCGGATTGGATCTGCTCGAGGATCCCGAGGAGAACTACGCGGAGGAGCTGGAGAACTACGTCCGCGAGCAGGCCGAGGCACTGGAGAGCGCGCTGCAGACGTACCGGATCAACGGCGAGGTGGTCGGCATCGACTCCGGTCCGGTGATCACGCTGTACCAGGTGCGCCTGGCCCCGGGCACGAAGGTCAACAAGGTGACGGCGGTGTCGTCGGACCTGGCCCGCATGCTCAAGGCGACGAACATCCGCATCGTGCCCAACACGGAGGGGCTCGACACGGTCGGCATCGAGGTGCCCAACAGCCGCAAGGAGAAGGTGCGGCTGAAGGAGCTGATGGCGACCACGGAGAAGACGGCGCGGATGAAGCTGCCGCTGTTCCTCGGCAAGGACGCCAGCGGCAACCCGCTGGTGGTGGATCTCGCGTCGCTGCCGCACATGCTGATCGCAGGTACGACGGGCTCGGGCAAGAGCGTGTGCATGAACGCGATCATCATGGGCTTCCTGTACACGCAGAAGCCGAGTGATCTGAAGCTGGTGCTGGTCGATCCGAAGATGGTCGAGCTGAGCCAGTTCAAGGACATTCCGCACCTGATGTGTCCGGTGGTCACGGAGATGTCCAAGGCGACGGCGATCCTGGAGTGGGCCGTCACCAAGATGGACGAGCGATACGAGCTGTTGGCCGAGGCGGGCTGCCGCGACATCAACGCGTACAACGGTCTGGGCTGGGAAGAGCTGCGTGAGCGGCTGCAGCCGAGCAACGAGATCGAAGAGGCGAAGATCCCGCGCAAGATGCCGTACATGGTCTTCGTCATCGACGAGCTGGCCGACCTGATGATGACCAACAAGGAGGTGGAGACCTCCATCGTCCGCATCGCACAGAAGGCGCGTGCGGTCGGCATCCACCTGATCCTGGCGACGCAGCGGCCGCAGGCGAACGTGGTGACGGGCCTGATCAAGAGCAACATGCCGGGTCGTCTGAGCTTCAAGGTCGCCTCGGGCATGGACTCGCGCATCGTGTTGGATCAGAAGGGTGGCGAGCTGCTGCTGGGACAGGGCGACATGCTCATGCTGACGCCCCGCTCCGCCGCGACGTTCCGGGCCCAGGGCACGCTGGTGGACGACATGGAGATCCGCAAGGTCGTCCGCTTCATCCGGGATCACGCCGACCAGAACTTCGAGGGCGCGCTGGTCGCCATCAGCAACCACGGCTACGAAGCCGAAGCGCACGAAGATCGCATGCGCGAGAGCGCACAGGAAGACCCGCTGTTCGATCGCGCGGTCGAACTGGTGCTCGAGTCACAGCGCGGCAGCGTGTCGATGCTGCAGCGCCGCCTGGCGATTGGGTACACGCGCTCGGCCCGTCTCATCGAGATGATGGGCGATGCTGGCATCATCGGGCGTCACAAGGGCACCGTGGCCCGCGAGGTGACGATGACGCTGGACGAGTGGCGGGCGATGAAGCAGCTCGCCGAGCAGCAGCCCGATGAGGATGAGACCGGCCAGACGCAGCTGTTCGCCGAGCCGAAGGACGCCGCGACAGTCGAGGAGCCGCCCTTCGAGGTCCCCGCGTCGGCGGGAACCGACGTCGAGACTGGCGAACTCGGTGCGCTGGTGGACGCCGGCGGCATGTCGGCATCGGAGCGCCACGTCGAGGCCGCGACGGAGGAGGAAGACGAACTCGTCGCGGTGGAGGACGCCGAGGACGAGGCCTGGGAAGAAGAGGAGACCGCTCCCGAAGCTGCCGACGAGGAAGAAGACGTCGAGGACGACGTCGAGCCCGAGGCCGAGTACGACGACGAGGTCGAGGAGTACGAGGAAGAGGAAGACGACGAGGCAGAGGTCGAGGCGGAGGAAGAAGACCTCGTCGAAGGTGAAGCGCCCGAGGACGAGGAGTACGACGAGGAAGAGGTCGAGGCCTCAGACGACGACGACGCTGAAGAGGAAGAGGCTGACGAAGAGGAATACGAGTACGAGTACGTCGATGAGGACGGCAACCCCGTCGATCCCGAAGACATGGATGAGGACGGGGAGTACGAGTACGAGGAAGAAGAGGAAGAAGAGGACGCCGTCGCCGAGGAGGAGGACGAGGCGTCACCTCAGATCAGCACCGCGCCGCTGACACGGCGCGAATCGGCGGCGTAGGTCTTCCCACGTCAAGGCCAACGCAGTGGCGTGGGATGCGGCTACAACTCCATCAGCATCGTGAAGCCGACCAATGCGGAACCGAGCGTCCACAGCGCGGGGGCCGAGTCTTCGCTGCCCGACGACACACACCAGAAGACGGCCAGTGCGCCGATGCCGGTGATGGATGCGGTGGGCCAGTGCCACCATTCCCAGCCGACGCCGCGGCTTGTCAGGACGATGGCGAGGCAGAGCAGGACGAAGAGGATGGTCGTGACGCCGGCCCGCCCGAGGAGGGTGGCGGTGGTGGGCAGGCGATCACCTGCGTCGATGCTCTGATCACGGATGAGGCACAGCAGGACGTACGCGGCCAGCGCGACGGCGGCGACGCCGGTGGCGGGTGCGGTGATGGCGAGCGCCTGCTCCGAAATGCCGGAGTACATCCAGCCGAGGATGATCATGGGTGTGAGCAGCATGAGGCCGGGCCAGAGGACCTCGGAGAACATCATGCGCCAGCGCCGTGTCTCGTCGTTGATCCCGCCGGTGAGCAGTCCGACGAGGATGCCTGCGACGGCGACGGCAGCCGCCGCGGTGATCGACGTCACCAGCAGCAGCAGGATGCAGACGCCGAGCAGCAGGGCGTAGACGACGCGCAGGCGCTCGGCATTATCAAGATTCCAGGATTCGGGATTGGCCGACAGGGCAAGCCGCGGCGTCGCGCCGGCTCTGAGCGTGAGCACGTCGAAGGAGGTGGCGTGGAGCAGGATCAGCAGGCTGTGGGCCAGGATGATGATCGTCGCGACGAACGCACTGGGAACGGCGGCGTCGGCCGCCGGCGTGGTGCTGAACCACAGGATGGCCGGCGGCAGGGTGAAGATCAGCAGGTAGAGGCGTGTCGTCTCAAGGAATCGAAGCACAAGGTTCATGCTGGGCATGGTACCGCAAGGCGCGGCGTGGACGCTCAGCCGTCCTGCAGGCGTTCGGCGGCGAGCAGGGCGCCGAGGGCGTCGATGGCGAAGGCGGACTCGCGCAGGGCGCGCTCCGGCTCGCTCTGCAGGCCGTGGCGGATGCGCTCGAAGAGCGCGATGAGTTCATCGCGATCGGCGGCCTCGACGAGCGATGCGGTGTCCCGTGCGCACGCGGCCAGTCGCCCGGCGGCGGCGCGGCGATCGGCGCTGGCCAGGATAATGTCGGCGTAGAGGGCGGCGTCCTGCGCGAAGAGTCGTTCGACCATCCCGAGTTCGAGCGTGTAGACCGGGCTTGCGAAGGCGCGGGTTCGCTCGGCGTCCACGCCTTCGCTGGCGAGGAAGCGGCCGAAGACGATGGTGGCGAAGTGACGCATGGCCTGGACGATCAGCATCATGTGATCGTGTTCCTGCGGCGAGGCTTCGATGAGAGTCGCACCGTCGGCTCGAAGATCGGCGAGCAGCCACTCGGCGGCGTCGGCATCGCGCCCGGGACACACCACGATGCGCTGGGCGAGCAGTGAGCCGACGCCGGGACCGAACATTGGGTGCAGGCCGAGCACCGGTCCGACATGGGCGTCGAGCATGGCGCGGACGGGCTCTTGCTTGAGTGAGCAGATATCGGCAAGGACGGCGCCGGGCCCGAGATGCTGCGCGGTCTGGGCGATGACGGATTGCATCGCATCGATCGGCACACACAGCAGCACGAGATGGGCATCGCCCAGCAGACGTGGAGCATCGGGCCAGTCGTGTTCCGCAAGGGTCCGGATGGTGTGTCCCATGGCGGCCAGCCGGCCCCCGAGCAAGCGACCCATCTGTCCGTTGCCACCGACGATGGCGATGGTGCGGCATGTCCGCGTGCTGTTGTGCGCATCGGATGCACCGCGTCGGGCCGCTTCCGCGGCGCAGCGCACGATGACGGAGCGAATCGCTTCGCGGCTGAGCCCCAGTGCCTCGGCTCCAGCAGCGTGCTGATCGACACACCGTTCCACCGAGAAAGTGTCGGTACGCTCGATGGAGCGGACGGTGTGTGCGAGTGCGTCGAGCAGTGCGGCGTGTTCCATCGCGGCAGCATACCGGTGGGCCAAAAACAAGACCGCCCGCCGCGGAGATCGCGACGGGCGGCGCTGTTGCTGCAAGGTCTGTCGCTCCGACGGCTCGGTCAGGGACCGACGCAGCCGAAGTTGTTGGCCAGCTCTGTAAAGTCGGCGAGGCTGACGGCGCCGTCGGCGGTCAGGTCGCCATCACTGCGCTTGGCACAGTTGGTTGCACCGAAGTTGTTGGCCAGAGCGGTGAAGTCGGCGAGGTTCGTGTCGCCTTCACCGGAGACGTCGCCGGGGCAGGGATACGGCACAGTGACGAGGGCGACGAGGGCGGCGATGTCGCTGACCGTGACTTCATCGCTGTTGCTGCCGCCGACACCATCGGTCATGTCCATCTCCAGCGCCATCAGGGCAGCCTGGAAGCCGGCGCCCTGATGGACGTACTTGTCGTACGTCCGGCTGTCCTCGGTGACCTGGACCGTGTCATCGAGGGTGGCGCAGATGAGGTTCTGGATGATCGTCTGGTCCTTGAACGTCACGACGCCGTCGAAGTCGAGGTCGCCGGGGACGAAGCGGAACTGGCTGATGCTCAGCGCCGGTGCATCGTTGAAGTCTGCCGGAGTCATAAGGAACCCGGTGAGATCGATGTCATCAAGGAGGAACTCGCCCAGCGGATCGGTCGAGCACACCGGCTTCATGAGGTCGGCGTCATCGGGCTCGGGATCGCAGGTGGTGGTGCTGTAGGGGGTCGCGGTGAGATCGGTTGGTCCCTTGGACTGCGGCCAGCCATTGGCATCCACACCGGTGATGTAGGCGAGGGTGGCGTTGTTGTTCTCGCCATAGATGAACGACTCGTCGGCGATGCGGGTGGGGATGTACTCGAAGGCGCCGCCGCCGAGGTCGCGGGTGCGATGGCCGCGCATCGGGTTCTCGACGTAGTAGGCCAGCCGGCTGGCGGCGTCGGGATTGAAGCCGGTGGTCTCGCTGATCTCCTGCTGGCTGTCGAGGACGTACTCCTTGCCGCCGCTGTTGGACCATGCGACGTCATCAACCATCTGGTACGGCTGGAACGCGAGTGGCGTCTCGTTGAGTGGGTTGACGGCGCCGTCGGGGGTGACGGGGGATTCGTCACCGAAGTCGAACTTGCCGTCGTAGTCAACGTCCTGGTTCGGGTCCTTGGCCCAGGCATAACCGGGGCCGTAGGTCGTCATGCCGCTGGTGCCTGATCCGGTGGTGGTGGCGTTGGGGCGGGCACGCAGCAGGACGTACGTCGAGGAGCCGTCGTTGTTGAGCTTGCCCTCCTCCGGATCGAAGGTGGGGATATGGAGCGTGCCGAAGGACGCGCCGTCGAGGTAGTACTTGTTGGTGGGGGACTCGGGCTGTCCGAGGTTGGCTCCGGGGTTGGGCGTCAGGTGGTTGCTGGCGATGTCGCTGACATCGAAGTCGTTGGTGTTGTAGATGACGAAGAAGCCGTTCGGTCCGATGGACCAACCGTCGAGGCTGAATGCTTCGTCGATCTCGGGCACGTCATCGCCGCCGCCGGTGTCCGGCCGATCGTTGCCGTTCTCGTCCTGCCCACCCTTGGCCAGAGCGATCATGTACCCGGTGAGGTCCATGCCGGGGCGACCGTAGAGCTCGATGTACTCGTTGCGCTCATCGGTATCGCCGCTGCCCTGCGGGTTCTCGAAGATCTCATTGATGACGACCTGGGCATGGGCCGCCGCACCGAGGGTCAGCAGGGCGACCAGCGGCGTCACGAACATCGCAGCACTCTTCATGGCTCTTTCTCTCTCTCCTCGTGATCGGGCATCACGGAGCCGGGCTCCGCGTCATCTCTCCATCAGTCTTCCGGGCCGAGGGGCCGGCCCGAGAGCAGCAGACCGCCGAAGACCTCTCCCTCGAAGTCGTCGTACACGTAATCCACACCGTCGCGCCTGTAGCCGAAGTGACCGTCGGGGCCATCGAGTGGATTGCCGTTTGCGGTCGAACCGGCAATGTCCTTGAAGGACGCGACGTGTCCGTCGGCGAAGAGGATGTTGCCGGTGGTTCGGTTGTGGTTCACGCCGTTGAAGATGAAGCCTCCCGATCCGTGCGCGGGCCCCCAGTCGCGATAGCGCTGGCGCGTCCATCGGGAGCCGTTCCAGGCGGGCCCGTCGGTCATGGTCTTGACGGCGCGGAACTCGCGGTCGTCGATGACGAACGTGTCTTCACTCACGGTGGTGCCGGTTCCGAGCAGCGGGACCTTGGTGGTGTCCACGCGCCCGAGGTGCTTCAGGCCCATCGGTCCACGCACGGTCGGCTGCCCCGTCCCGTCGCGCGGGCGCTTGGGGTCGGTGCCGTTGGGGTTCATCTCGGTGTAGGCGAGGTACCACGCCATGCAGTAGTTGGTGTTGTGGCCCTCGTCGATAAGCCGGAGCAGGTCCTCGTCGGTGAGCGTCTTCCAGCCGCCGTCGTTGACGCGGTTGGGATCAAGGTTCTGGTGGCTCTCGGCCGGGTGGGAGGGGCACAGCATGTCGCCGGGCCTGCAGTAGTCACCGAGCACGAAGTCAGCGATCCATCCCTTCTCGTCGATGGGGCCGAAGCTATGTCGCTCACGATTGTCGGGGTTTCCGGTGCTGTACTGCCCGTCATGTTCGTTGGCGTGGGACAGGAACGCGATGCCGAGCTGACGGAGGTTGCTTTGGCACTCCAGCAGCCGTGCCGCCTGGCGCGCCTTTCCGAGTGCGGGGAGCAGAACGCTGATGAGCAGCGCCACCACGGCGATGACAACGAGCAACTCGACAAGTGTGAATGCACGAGCAGGACGTGTGCATCGGCGCATGGAGGACCCTCGTTGCAGTTGCAGTGCGCCGCGGACGCCCGCTTCGCTCAAGCAAGGACAGTACCGAGGTCGTATCACCCGCGTGGGACGAATGCGCTGTCCGTCACATGAAGATTGTGTCACGGAATCGCGCCGGAACGGTGAACCTCCATGCGCCGATGGGGCAAAGCGCAATCTTCATGCAACCACTGCGCTTCGCGCGCGCTTCGGGGAGGCTGCTCGGTGTAGGTTTTCGCTCGAAGAGAGAGATACTTCGCAGTGATGTGGGAGTGATATCGCTGCGAACAACCCATCTGTCCCGAGGGAGAGAAACATGACCTCACGTATGCAGGCTGTTGTTGCGGCCGCCGGTCTCGCTGTCAGCGCCGCTGCCGCGAGCGGTTCGGCCACGCTTGTCATCACCGAGATCTGGGCTGGCAGCCCGAGCAACCCCGACCACACGTCGGACTGGTTCGAGCTGTCAAACACCGGTGACATGCCGTACGACCTCAACGCCAACCCGCTGTGGTACGACGACGACTCGGCCGATCCCACTAAGGACGACATGCTCGTTCCCGGTGGTGACGGCATCATCAATCCGGGCGAGGCAGTCGTCATCCTGGTGAGCTGGGAAGATGACTTCTTCGACTTCGCCGAGGCCCGCAACCAGTTCAAGGCCACGTGGGGCGCACTGAACACCATCGACATCGGCTACATCGCCGGCGGCTCCGGCCTTGGTGGCGGGGGCGACGAGGTGTGGCTGTTCGACGGCAACACCGCGGGCGCCAACACCGTTGCAACGCAGGGTTACGCCAACGATGACTTCGCGTCGTGGATCTGGAACCCCGAGACCGAGTCGTGGAACGATGAACTCGCCGAGGCCGGCAAGTTCCTCGCTCGCGAGTCGAACCCGACTGGTGGTGATCCGCTCCAGCCCGCGATCGGCTCGCCCGGCTTCATCCCGACGCCCGGCACCGCCGCCATCCTCGGCCTCGCCGGCATCGCGTCGGTGCGCCGCCGTCGCGGCTGAATACAGGACATACGCAGAATTTCGGTCAGGCAGCCGAACAGCAGCCGGTTCCCAGGGGGCCGGCTTTTTCCTGCGCGGTGCGCTCTTGTCGGCGCGTCAGTGCGTCAGTGCGTACGCGACGATGTTGGCGTTGATGTACTTGGCGTTGAGAATCTCGTTGGCGCCGCAGCAGCAGCAGTCGGTCGGCGCATTCTTGGTGTCGTTGAGGCCGTGTGGTGAGTAGATCAGCGAGAGACGCCCATCAACCTCGATGCCGCGGATGCGCACGGGCCCGCCGCGTTTCTTGCTCTCGAAGCCAGTGATGTCAAAGACGGTGTGGAAGACATCGTGCTCGAGAGACAGGTCCTTGAGCGCCGCATCGGGAAATGCGCGACCCAGTGCGGCGGACATGGACTCATTCCAGTCACCATTTGAGCATCCCGCCGAGACGAGAAGAAATCCGCCACCGGTGACGTAATCGTTCAGGCGCAGGATTTCGTCGTCGCTCAGCGTGAATGTTCCTTCACCGGTCATGATTGCGAAGGGGAACTGGAAGAGATCGTCCGATGCGAGGTCCACATCGACGAATCGGCGGCTGGCCCGGATCCCGGATTCGTACTCGAGCACGGTGAGGAAGTTGCTGCTGAAGCAGATACTGCTCTTGCGCTCCGCGCCGTAGCGCAGCATCGCGACGCGCAGGAGACCCGCCTCCGCGGCGGCCTCATCTGTGCGCGCTGCAGCGGGCGTCGCCGCGTGGGGCCACAGCATTGCTGCGCACACACACATGGCAAGTCCGAGGATGCCGAGGGTCGTGTTGTGCCTCATGGTGTGTCTCCAGTCGTGCTTCGCTGCCACGCATCCTCGTCGCGGGCGACCGCCGTCAGATACGCGGCAATGAGATCACGATATGCATCGGGGATGCGAGAGAGGGCGATTGAATCCGCTTCGGTGGTGCTGGCGCCGGATTGCAGGAGAGCCTGCCGCAATCGCTGCACGCTGGGCGGCGGGCCGTCGGGGATGTCATCGGAACCAGTCGTCGCGCGATCGCCCATCGTCGAGGCGCCGGGCTGCATTCCTTCGGCGGGCGTGGGCTGCCCTGCCTCGACCTCGCCCTGCTGCCCATCGCCTTCAGGTGCTGCGGTGCTGTCGCCCTGGCGGTTCATCCTGAGCTGCTCCAGGGCGGTGGGGAGCGACGAAGATGTCTCGCCAGACGACCCCTGTGATGTCGATGTGTTCGGTGCACCGGAGAGTGTGAGAGGCTGATCAAACGAGCTCTCCCCGGTCTGGCCTGAGGATTCGCCCTCCTCCATCAGCGACTCAAGCTGTGATGCTGCCTGATCAGCCAGGCGTCGCGCATCAGATCGCGCATCTCGGTCGAGTGCAGTGATCGTCCCCACCATTGAAGCCTGTGCACCACAGTCACCGATGCGCTGGGCAAGGTCGAGAGCTGACTCTCCCATGACGGGCAGCAGTGGGGTTGCTTGGGTGTCGATTGCTTCGATGGTGCTCCGAAGCGCATCGATACGCACAGCTGCCGCTGAATCGGACGCAACAAGAAGGGCAAGCTGATCGACGACGTCGAGCGCATCAGGGACATGGCTCCGGGCCGTCCTGCAGTGACGTGCAGCGCCAGTTCGCGTGTACTCACGAATGGCATCGGCGATCGGATCCGTCGTGAAGTAGAGATCGGTCAGCGCGAGGTCTGATGCGCGTCGGGCTGCATCATCCGGTTGCTCAACCGTCAACACATCCACAACCGACTGACGCTGTTCGCGCATCGACTGGACGAGTGCCGCGAGCTGC
>JBCBTA010000018.1:0-17166 GCA_039818905.1 Planctomycetota bacterium | reverse complement strand
GATGAAGCATGTGGAACTCGCGCAGGGACGCCGACGACGCCACCGTCGAGAGGAACGAGAGCCAGAATGAACGCGATGCATCGGCCCGGAATGGGCCTGGGGATAGGCCGGATTGTAGCCCGCCCCCATCTCGCGGCAGCCCCCAGCGCTACCACGTCCGACGTCGGTCGGTTGCGGTCTTCCCGCTTTCGGTCATCCCGATTCCCACCAGTTTCCAAGCGCGCCCGGGAGGACTCGAACCTCCGACCTGCGGTTTCGGCAACCCCACCGGTTTCCCGATGGACCGGACCATCTCATCACCCCTCCGGCCCTGGTCGGGCTGGGGCAGGGTGCCGGGCGCTGCCCGCATCGCCATGACGCGGGGTGCGGGGGTATTGCTGGGACGGCTCACCCGCTGGTCTCTACACCTTCCGCCGGCGACCTCTCTCGAGGGTCCCACCGACGACTTGGCTCGGGATTCCCCGTCCCGCCGCTGCGGGGTGTGGGCTTCCCCGAGTTCACCCGGTTCGCCTCGAGCCGTTCCCGACCCGGGCCCCTCTTTCCGAAGGAAACCGCCGCTCTATCCGGCTGAGCTACGAGCGCTCACACCACCCGGCCATCCGGGTGCGGACGCGAGTATAGATCGTCCATCCGCATCCGATAAGACTGCCGCTCCGGGGCCGGAGCACGCGGCCATGGGGACGCCTCTGCGCGCTCTTCGGCGAATACCCGAACAGGTGCTTGCCCGTTGCGCACGTCCGTGACCTATTTGAGGTGGTGGACGTGGTGCGGCGTGAGCGCCCGCGCACATCAGGGAGTCAGGTGACCGGTGCCAGCACACACGGTCGCCGCGTGAAGAGAGAAGTTGTCATGCGACAGAGATGCTTCGCCTCATCAGGCATCGTTGTGTGCGCGGTCTTCGCCGCGCTGCTCACCAGCGCCGCCGCGGCACACCAGTCCCGGCCGCACCGGGGTGATGGGCCAGTGCTCGATCTCCTGTCGCATCGACAGCCGCATCTCGGTCCGCTGATTGCGTCCGGATCTCCGCTGGTGGTCGATCCGCTTCGCGGCGGCTCGGCTGCCGAGCCGTGGCGGCATCATGCGATCCCACCGACCGACGCCCCGGGCACCGAGGCGCCCGCCGGCAGCGTTGTGGCGGTCCCGGCGCCAGGGACGACCGTTCTGGCGGCGATCAGTGGCCTTCTGATCTGGCGACGGGGTCGGAGCCACTCCGTGAAGGCGTGACTGGCGGCCCGTTCGCGGTCCGGAGCGAGACTGAGCGATACTGTGCCGCATCATGGCGGCACGGTCCTCCAAGAGCGGTCCTCCCACACGGCGACGCTGGCGGCTCATCCGCCGCTCCTGCCTGCTGGTGCTCCTGCTTCTCGTCCTTGCACTGGTCTTCGTGACACAGAGTGGCGTCCTGCGCCACGCCGTGTTGCCCGTGATCGCCCGCATGACCGGCTGCGAGACGACGAGCAGCCACGTCATCCTGCGGGCCGACGGCACACTTGTCCTCCGTGACCTGCGCCTGTCCATTGCCGATCTCGACAACCCAGCACGCCAGGTGCTGCATGCACCGTTGTGTCGCATCGGTCTCGATCCGATCTCGCTGCTGACCGGTGGCGTCCTCGTGACAGACATGACGCTCGAGCGTCCGACCGTCCGCCTCAGTCAGGGGCAGGACATGTCCGTCAACATTGCACCCCTCCTCGTGGGCACGCCATCGGGCAGCCTTCCGGGCCGCCTGCCGGAAATTCATGTCGTCGATGGCGCGCTGGAACTCGGTGAACATGGCGACACCTGGTACTCGCCGCTGGCGACGCTGCGCGTTCGCGGCGGTCTGTATGCCCAGCATGGTGCGCCGGGACAGTACCGCATCGATCTCGTGGAGTTCGATCCCGACCGGTTGCTGACGACCGCCAGCACGACCCGACTGACCGGCCTCGTCGATGTCGATGCCAAGGAGGCGTCCATCCGGCTGGCCAATGTCGATCTCTCGACATGGTCGCAGCACAGTGCGCCGACGCCCTACCGCGCACTGTGGGGGCAGCTCGCGGTGCGCGGCGTCGTCACCAGCGCGACCTTCACCTACAGCGCTGACGGGATGGGCGCAGACTTCGAGCTTGCCGAGGGCGGCGTGAACATCCCCGTCCCGGTGACGTT
The DNA here is from genome assembly GCA_039818905.1 of Planctomycetota bacterium. Taxonomy (GTDB): domain Bacteria; phylum Planctomycetota; class Phycisphaerae; order Phycisphaerales; family UBA1924; genus JBCBTA01. Next base: position 15,021 of record JBCBTA010000018.1, on the reverse strand, counting down.
TGACGATGCCGCAGATTCCGACGGGCGCGTCCGCGAGGGTCTGCTCCCGATGCGCGACGTGCGCGGCGTCATCGGCTTCCGCCCCAGCGGTGTGACGGCAGAGCTCGCCGGGCGAGCCAAGGATCTTCGCTGCACCGTTGATTTCAGGACCGACGGCCTGCAGCTCGACTCGCCCATCACCTGCGAGATCACGCTTCCGGGCTACGCGCTGGAGGAGCAGCCCGAGCTTCTGCCCTTCGCGCCGAGTGTTGCACGCAAGATCGTCTCCCGATTCTCCGGACCGACCGCCGAGGTGAGCGGCGGTGTGCGCATCGAGCGCGACGTTGCCGGAGACTGGACGTACCAGGGTGAGCTGTTCATTGATCACGGCATGGCCCGGTACGAGGAGTTCCCGTACCCCATCGAGGATATCTCGGCTCACTTCGTCTTCGATGAGAAGGAGTTCACCATCGCGCGCATGACAGGGCGCGGCCCGACGGGTGGACGACTGACCGCCGAAGGCTTCGTTTCGCCTCCCGGCACCGGTGCTGAAGTGGTCGTCGATGTTGTCGTCACCGACCTTCCGATGGATGACGTCTTCCGCGATGCCTTCCCCGCAGATCGCCGTCCCGTCTACGACGTGCTGTTCAATGAGCAGGCGCATCGGGACCTGATCGAGGCCGGCCTGATCTTGCCCGCGGCCGATGCCGCACGTCTGCGAGCCCGCGTGCGTGAGATCGACCGCATCCTCGCTGTGAACTCGGTCGATCTTGGCGCCAACGTGGACGCCTTGCGCGAAGAACGCCGAGAGATCGAAGAGCAGCTGCGCATTCCGACGTTCGAGCTGGGCGGCCTCGCCACACTCAACGTGTACGTGCATCGTCCTCTCGGTGAGAATACGCGTTACTCCACGACCATCGACATGGAGATCGATCAGGCCGGCATCGTTCCCAAGGCGTTTCCGTATCCGGTCATCGCCGATGGCGTGCGCCTCGAGATCGCCAACGATGTCGTCAACATCCTGCCCACCGAGTTGCGCGGCGTCACCGGTGCGACCGGGGTGATCAGCGGCGAGGTCGCGTACGCGCCGGATGGTGGGGGGTACGACCCGCGCATCGCCATCCGGGCCCGTGATGTGCCGGTCGATGCCTACCTTGCCCAGGCGCTGCCAGGTGATGAGACGGATGCATCCGCCCTCGGCGGCATCTCGGCCAGGGGCCTCATCGAGGCGCTCGGTGTCGTCGGCAAGGTCGATTGCAACGCCGACGTGCTGTCGCGGCCCAGCGGCGACATCGGATTCCATGCCGAAGTCGGTCTGCAAGGGATGGCATCACCTCCCGGTGAATCTCTGCCTATTCGGGACATCCAGGGCGGGCTGGTCGTCACGGAACATCGTCTCGCCGTCGAGAACCTGTCCGGCACCATCGCCGATGCTCCCTTCACGCTGTCGCTTGAAGCACGGTTGCCCGATGAGCTCGACAACCGGACCGGCGGACTGGAAGGCGTCATTCGGACCGAGGGCTTCGACCTGCGTCAGCCGGTCGAGGGCCTGCTCGAACCACTCGCCCCGGATGCCGCGGCCCGTGTTGCCGAGGCCAGAGCGAGTGCTGCACCTTCCGGCACGATCGAGGCGGAGTTGTCCTTCGCGGTGCGCAGCAGTGTGCTCAGCTATGAGCTCTCGGTGGCGCACTGTGAGGATGTCGCCTTCGATGCGCTCGGTGGGCGCATGGCCATCGATGCATGGCAGGGCACCGCCGCGATCACGTCGGACGATGTGCGCTTCGATGACGTGCGCGGCATGTTGCGATACGAGAGCGACCCGCCCGTGCAGGTGCAGCTTGATGGAACCATGCGGATTCGGGACGAGGTGGAGCGGGCGGACCTCTCCTTCGGCGCGAAGGAGATGCGGTTCGAGTCCGCACTGCTCCGTGATGTCCTGGGCGCGGCTGGACGAGACGCCATCGCAACACTCGAGCCACGTGGGTTCTTCGATCTCAACGGCACATATCAGGTGGGAACCGACGGCACGCCGCGGCGAAGCTGGTCCATGTCGCCCCGAGCGCTGTCGTTCCTGTACCGCGGAGCGCCGGTGGAGCTTGGATTCGTTGATGGGCAGGTGACGTCATCCCCCGAGGGTGGCCGCATCGAGAACGTCACGCTTGGTGATGATGGATGGGTCGCCACGTTCGACGGGGTCTGGAGCGCGGATCCAGCTCTGCGTGTGCAGACAACGATTGATCTCGAGGCCGATGGACTGCCGCAGTCCTTGCGCGCACTCCTGCCTGACGATCTTGACACGACGCTTCGTGGCGTCGAGCTCGCCATCAGCGACACGCTCACCATGCACGACGCGTATCTCCTCTTCGACGCCCAGCAACCCGATGGCATGGCGGCGGAGCTGCTCTTCGATGCGGATATCCACTTTGCCGGTGCGTCGTTCAGCCCCGGTGTACCGATCAGCGACGCCAATGGCATGGCCCGAGTCGGCTTCACCCGTGCGCCCGGTGCGCTTGCAGGCGAAATCGATGTCAGCTTCGCTGTGCCCCGTGCGCGCCTCGCCGGCGCGCAGGTGTCGGACGTCTCGGCCGTGCTCGTCAGCGGATCGCAGCCCGGGACGTTCGTCCTGCCGCACTTCGCCGCGGCGATGCATGGCGGCAGGATGACCGGGCGCGCCATCATCGACAGCACAGAGTCCGGCGCCGGCGCCTACGAGGTGCAGACCGAAATGGTCGGCGTTGACTTCGGTGGTCTGCTCGCTGACTACAGGGACCCGGCGGAGGAGGAGACATCGGCGGTTCATCGCGGTGTGCTGGATGCATCGCTGCGCGTCGCCGGACAGCTGGAGGCGACTGACGATCCAACGCGGCGAGGACGTGGCTTTGTGCGCATCGAGGGTGGCGATGTGCTCAACATGCCGGGCGTCATGCCCATTCTCGAGTTGTCCAACCTGCAGCCGCCCGCCGGTGAAGAGGTGGACCTCGCCTTTGCCGACTTCTCCGTCACCGGCAATCGCCTGCTCTTCGAGGATCTGTTCCTCTACTCCGACACCGTGCGCATCGAGGGCCTGGGCACGATCGGATGGCCCTCCCTCGATCTCGACCTCGTGATGCGGAGCACCGGGACGCGTCACATCCCGATCATCAGCGAACTGCTGGAGAACCTCAGAAACGAGCTGATCGTCACACGGGTCTCCGGGACGCTCTATGATCCTTCCTTCCGCTACGAGCAGCTCAGCGGCACGAGGCGGCTTGTCGGCACCATCTTCGGCGGCGACGAGGAGTCGCGCCAGACGCCTGACGAGACTCGTGCCCAGTAACCACATGGAACATGTCTGATGTCTACAAGTCCCTCTGTCACACCGACTGATCCGGCTCCGCGCCGCGTCGATGATCCTGAATTCCAGAACCGCCTCGACGAGATGCTGCGTGAGTGCGGCGGCGACCCTGAGAGCTTCGAGGGGCGCATGATTCGTGACCTCGCGCTCACCTCCTTCAAGCTGGTCACCGATGGACGCGACTCCGGCGAGCTCAAACTGCTCAACGCGGCGTTCAAGGAGCTCCGCTACGCCTACAACGTCTTCGCCGATTACCCCGAGCCGCACAAGGTCACCATCTTCGGTTCTGCGCGCACGCAGCCGGAGCATCCGGACTACCAGGTCACCGTCGAGTTTTCGCGGGCCATGGCCGAGCGCGGCTGGCTGTGCATTACCGGTGCGGGCGACGGCATCATGAAGGCCGGTCACGAAGGGCCTGGGCGCGAAGCGTCTTTCGGTCTCGCCATCCGGCTTCCCTTCGAGACAACGGCGAACACCGTCATCAAGGGTGACGGCAAGCTCATCAACTTCCGCTACTTCTTCACGCGCAAGCTCATGTTCATGAGCCAATGTGAAGCGGTCGTCGCGCTGCCCGGCGGCTTTGGTACGCAGGACGAGCTGTTCGAGTCGCTTACGCTGGTGCAGACCGGCAAGTCCAGCATCGTGCCCATCGTCCTGCTGGAGAGCACCGAAGGTGTGTACTGGAAGCACTGGGACAACTACGTTCGCCGATCGCTGCTCGATGGAGCGATGATCAGCCCCGATGATCTCAGCCTGTTCTACATCACGCGGGATCCGACCGATGCCGCGGAGCACATTCTTCGCTTCTACCGCAACTACCACTCGTCGCGCTACGTGAAGGATGACTTCATCATCCGTGTGCGCCGGCCGCTGCAGCAGGGCGACATCGATCGCCTCAACACGGAGTTTTCGTCTCTGGTCAAGAGCGGCAAGATCGTGCAGCGCGGGCCCTACGAGGTGGAGGAAGATCATCTTGACCTGCCGCGCATTGCCTTCACGCACACCCGACGCGGCTTCGGGCTGCTGCGCCGTCTGATCGACCGTATCAACGAGTTCGACCCCGTTGATGACTCGGCGCTGGATCCGAGCGAGATCTACTGATCGTGCGCGCCAGGTCGTGGATCGTCGCGGCAGCACTTGCCTGCGGCGCCTGCTCACAGCCTGAGCCGGCGCCGACGACGTCAGCCCTCCCGGACCAGGTTCGTCCGACACGGGTTGAGCCGATCGCCGAATCGCTGCGCAGCGGTCTCGAAGTCGTCTGGTGGATCGCCGACGATGCCGACGGCGCCGTTGCTCGGGCCATGGCAGGCGTCGCCGGTGATGCATCCGCACTGCCCGACGCTGTGCGCACCGCGTGGGAGGCAGATGGGCTGCGCCTGGTGGCGATCGACGAAGATGACCTGTTGCCGCTGCTGGAGCAGGCGCCGCCCGTCCTGACGCTGCAGCGACAATGGATCGGCCGCACCACCGGCTGGGCCGAGTTGTTCCAGGGACTCAGCACGCCACGCGGCAGGATCACCCTCGTCAATGGCATGCGCGAGTCACTCCCAGCACACCGGCTGCGTCTCCTGGCACGTGCCTGGCCTGCGCCGAGCTTTGATGGGCCCGTCATGCGTCTCGACATCGTGCCGCAGCTTCGCGAGCGCGTGCCGCAACGCTACACGCTCGACCTCCAGGAACCGACATTGCCACAGCCGGAGACCGAGGGACGCCTCTTCGAGCATCTCGCGGCGGAGCTCGCGCTCGACCCGCAGCGACTGTACGTGCTGACCTGCGAGACACCCGGCGTGCGGTGGAACCTCGACGATCTCCCCGAACTGCAGACGCAGACATCTGCCTCCGACGACGCCGCCCGGTATGGCCCACGCGTCGATCGTGTGCGCACACTCGGTGAGACGATGCTCTCGACCACCAGCGCGAAACCGCTGCCGACGCCGGTGCGGGCCATCGTGGTGCTCATTCCGCGCGGCCCAGACCGTGTGACTGTTCTGCCGTAACACGCCCGATTTAGTACGCGCGGCGGACGCGTGCACCGGGGTAGTAGTGCTCCAGGATCTCGCCCGCGGTCTGTCCCTCGCGGGCCTTGCCCTCTGCGCCGAACTGGCTCATGCCCACGCCATGTCCGAAGCCGCGGCCGGTGAAGATCATTGTCCTGCCGTTGCGCCGGGCCTCAAAGTCACCGCTGTTGACCCGCTTGTCGCGCGTCACCTTCGGGAGTTTTCCGCCGTCGGTGAAGTTGCAGGCGATGCGAATCGACTCCGCGGAGATCGTCCACGTCTTGCCGCGCTTGTCCGACAGCGTGTACGTCCGGGGACGGCCGAACTCATTGACTTCGCGTGGCAGGATGGTTGAGATCGATGACACGGTGCGCAGGCTGTTCTTCGCATCGCGGCCGTAGCGCCGGATACGATCGACCAGCAGGTCGTGCGTCCGCTCGACCTTCCAGCGAAAGAGCGGCGAGAAGTTGTCGGCGTCATCGCGCGGCGAAGCCTGGATCGGTGCGGCGAGGTTGAACTCGAAGCCTTCGGACGTCGGCCAGGTGTCCCGGGCCGACGCGGCTCGCCCACCCGTGGTGCTGGAGTAGTACGCGCGAAGGATGCTGCCGCGATACGTCAGCACCAGGCCGCGCGTGGCGCGGACCGCCTCGTGTGCCCGGGCGTTCTGCGTGGCTCCGCCGTAAGCCTGATCCTGCGTTGTGCTTTCGACGTCGAAGTGATCCCCCCGCGCAATGCGGCGCTGGCGCTCGTGCAGGCCATAGCTGCGTGCGGCGATCGCCTGGGCCCGAAACGTCTCGGGGTGCCAGTTCGGATACAGCTCCTTGGCGATGACGCCCGGGAGGTACTGCTCGACGGAGACGTGCTCAACGATGTCGAAGCGCCGAGCATCACCCTTGCGCGGATGCAACTGCACGACGCCGGGCAACTGCACGTCGTCCAGGGTGAGCAGGTCGTCTTTCAACGATGCCACCCGAACAGTGTCGCTGGCCTCGAACCGATGCACGCCGCCGGCGCTGTCGATGATGCGCCAGCCGGTTCTGCTGCGCGTCACCGTCGCGGGCGCTGGGATGCGCAGTGGGGCATCGTCTTCCACCAGACCGATGTCGAGGTGATCCGGGCTCCCGATGGTCGTTCGCTCGACTGCACGCCCGATGCGCACGCGCATGAGTGGTTCGTCGGAGCTCTCGGCGAGCACGTACAGATGCTGGAGTGTTCCCTCGCTCTGTTGCGGCGTGGCCGTGCTGGCGGGACCGCGCGCACTCCACCAGACGTTGGCCGCGGAAACCAGCAGCGCGAGCAGGCCGACACTGACGCCGACGAGCATGCCCGTCCATGCGGGATGCAGTCGTCTCGCGGGCATCGCCGGCGCGACATCAGTCGATTCGTCAGGCGAACCGCCAGGCAGTCCGTCGTGCATTGGCGTGGGCACGTCGTCGGTCACGACACCATCATCGGGTGGAGCACGACCGCGCGTCTATGGCCACCTTCTCAGAACTCCAGAGCCCGAAGGCCCAAGCCGTTCTCCTCGAGCTTAATCTTGACCTCGTCGAGCGAGGTGGCGCCGAAGTTCTTGACGCCCATGAGCTCCGCCTCGGTCCGTGCGGCGAGGTCGCCGATGGTCTGAATTCCGAGGATCTGCAGGGCCTTTCTCGCCCGGACGGACAGGCCGAGCTCGGTGACGGGACGTGCCAGCACGGCCTCGTTGCCCGAGCCCTTGAGCGACTCGTACACCTGGCGACGCATGCGGCGGTGCTGCTCCTCGAGGCCCTGGCCCAGACGCAGGCCCTTGGCCGAGAGCATGTCCCGGATCTCCTTCAGCGAGGCTTCGCCAAAGTTCTTGTAGCCCATGAGCTCCGCCTCGGTAATCCGAAGCAGATCACCGAGCGTGCGGATGTTCATCTTCTTCAGGCAGTTTCGGGCACGAACGGAGAGCTCGAAGTCGGTGACCGGCGTATCCAGCAGGGCGTTGCGCTTGGCGATGTCGCGGTCCTGCTCCTCGTCGATGTACATCTCGCGCGACGCCTGCACGTCCTTCATGAACAGGCGGGCCCGGGCATGGTTCGGGTTGGTGTCGAGCACCTGGCGCAGGCACTTCTCGGCCCGGATGTAGTCCCCGCGGTCCTCGTAGAGCACGGCGAGGTTGACCAGTGCGTTGATGGGGGGCGGGGTCTGATCGCAGATCCGCTCATACAGCGCGATCGCTTCGTCTTCCTCACCGACGAGGTCGAGGGCGTACGCCAGCTTGAACAGGGCCTGGGCGTCACCGGGGTCCGCCGTGGCGGCGCTGCGGTATTCGGCCAGGGCACCGTCACGATCGCCGTCGGCAAGCTTGGTGTTACCCGCACCGATGTGCCGACGAGCTGCGTCCGTGTCGCCTCGCGCCGTCTCGCTCGCGCCGATGACCATGTCCATGGGATCCTGGCTCATGTACCCGCTCCATCACTGTTGCATGCAGAGTGCGATCGCCCGTGCCCACCAGCAGAGGGGACCGGACCGCCGAATCGGCGATTCTACGCCGATCGGGGCCCGTCCTCAACCGGCCCGGAAGCCGCCCCATCGTCGGTGAGATCGGGCACGTCCAGGGCCGGGGCCGTCGGCAGCGCGCCCTCGCCGGCGTCCGCAGCCATGTGTCGTGCGGCGTCCAGGGCCACCGGGTCCACCAGCTTGATGTCCTTCCAGGCCCCGCTCACGAACCGATGCAGCAGCAGCAGCGAGAGGAAGATGATGAAGGCCGACGCCGCGATCCACGGTCCGACGCTTCCGAACTCCGGCTTGAACTCCACGAACAGCTTGCCGCCCCCGACGATGCAGGCCCAGCTCAGCACGATGGTGTAGATGCCCGGCCAGACGGTGTCACCCGCGCCGCGCAGGGCCCCGCTCAGGCTGATGGCCACGCCATCGAAGAGCTGGAACCCCGCCGCCAGCAGCAGGATCCACCCACCGACGCGCAGCAATTCCTCCAGCTCTTCCTCGGTGTAGTCCGCTCCTGCAAACAGCTCGATCATCGGCTCACGGAACAGGACGAAGCACAGCGCGCACAGCCCCATGTAGGCCAGCGTGATGCGCAGGCCCAGCCACGTCCGAGCCGCGGCGAGGTCCGGCCTCCCGCGACCCATCTGTTTGCCGACCACCGCGTTCAGCGCAATGGACATCCCGACCGCGGGCATGAACGAGAGGTGCATGTACTGCAGCGTGATCCATCCGACGGCGTTGTGGATCTCTCCGAACGCGGCGCTGTACACGCTCATCAGCACAAACCAGCAGATCAGCTCATTGCCGAACATCAGCCCGGGCGGCCAGCCGATGCGCAGAATGTCCTTCAGGCACTGCAGGTTTGGTCGCCACGCGGTGCGCGTCTTGAATTCACGGTGATACTTCGCGCTGAGGAACACGAGCATCGGGATCGCCAGTTCGACGAAGCTGCCAATGACCGTGCCGTACGCTGCGCCCTTGACGCCGAGTGCGGGTCCGAACGTGCCCGGAAGTTCGTCGAGCCCCATCCCGGGGAAGGACGCGGGCGCACCGTCGGCACCGAAAATCAGGATGTAGCTCGCAATGACGTTGACGATGTTGCCGACGATGGTCGCCACCATGACGACCGCCGGACGGTGCATGCCGTAGAAGTAGTGGCTCAGTCCGCGGGCCGCGAGCATGAACACCATGCCGAGGAGCAGGATGCGTCCATACTCCACCTCCAGCGCCGCCTGCTCCTCGCTCACCGCCGCGGCATCGCCGAGCAACGATCGGGCACCCGAGAAGAGTTCGGGCAGGACGAAGGCCATCGGCACCATCACCAGGGCCCACGCCACGACCGTCAGCCACAGGCCGTTCCACGCGTAGGCGGCGCCGCGCTCCGGTCGATTGGCGCCGAGATTCTGGCTCACGAACGTGTTGACGACGCCAAGAACGCCCATCATCACCGCGCCGGGAACAAAAGCGGCGATGCCGCCGTTGCCCGCGCCGGCGAGTTCGGTCGGGCCGATCCAGCTCACGAACATCCGGTCCACGAACTGCATCAGCGAGTACGACGTCATCGTCACCACCGCGGGGAGCGCGACCGACAGCAACTCGACGATGGGCGAGCGCTCGACAGTGGCATCCGATATGGATTTGGTGGTGGACACGGGTGATCTCGAAAGTGGGGCCCGGCGGTGCGATACCGCGGGGGACAGGGGAGGCTGCAGGGTCTGTCAGGAAATCTGCCGGGATGTCGGCGGGTCTACGAGCGTCGCCAGAGCATCAGGCCGGCTCCAAAGCCGAGGAAGGTCGCACTCGTCATGAACACGAGCACCGTGTAGACGACGAAGAGATTCGGGCGGTAGATCGGATCGAAGTGCCGCCGCTGAATCTCCTCCTGCTCGTCGCCGCGCTGCACGACGTACACCGTCGCCGGCGTCGGCTCCTCCTCGGTCCGCTGGCTGAGGATCACCCCGGCGTCCAGCACACGCTGGACCTGCTGATCGCGAAGGGCCCATCGGTAGTACTGGCCGGCAAACTGAATGCTCAGGCTGATTGCCGGCGACAGCAGCACCACCACGAGGATCCCGAGGGTCAGACCCACGCCGATGCGGCCGACCTTGCGGAACAGCCACAGCAGCAGCACCCCCAGAGCGCCTGCGCCAAGACCACCGAGCACCGCCAACGCAATCGACTGCACCGCACGCCTCCGTCAAGAACTCAGCGGACCATGCTACCACCAGTCCCAGCCTCAGCCATTGCTACCATTGGACATCATGGCGACGAAAGCAGAATCGACGTCCACCGAGATCAAGCCGATTCCCTCGGAGAACCCGCCCGCGCTCGCACCAGGCGATGTGCCGGCGGCGGTGGAGGCCGTGCTCCTGGCCGTTGACAAGGCGCTCCCGCCCGCACGCATCGCCGAAGCGCTCGGCCTCGATGCCGGCGGAGCCGCCGCCGTCCGTGAGGCCGTCGATCAGCTCAACCTCCAGTACGAGCAGACCGGCCGCTCCTTCCGCATCGAGCAGGTGGCCGGCGGCTACCGCGTCATGACACTCCCGGCCTACGCCGGTCCGGTCGCCGCGATTCGCGGCATGCGCGAGAGCCACCGCCTCAGCCGTGCTGCCATCGAGACGCTCGCCATCGTTGCGTACCGCCAGCCGGTCACCCGCGTCGCCGTCGAGACCATCCGTGGCGTTGCCTGCGGCGAAGTCCTCCGGACACTCCTCGAGCGCCGCCTCATCACGATCGTCGGACGGGCCGAGGAGCTCGGCCGCCCCATGCTCTACGGCACGTCCAAGCACTTCCTCGAGCAGTTCGGACTCGCGTCCATCAAGGACCTCCCCCCGGTCGGCGACGTCTTCCCTGAGATCGAAACCGAGCCCTCGGGCGAGCCGTCTGAGGCCCTTGAGACCGACCCGCAGCCCACTGCGGAGGCCGAGCCCGGCCCCGAGGCCGAATCGGATCGGAACCCCGAGCCCGCATCCTCGTAGACATCTTCGTCACCTCCCAACGGCACCTGCCAAGACGCCACGAGCAAGGTTCCCATGACGACATTTCTCAAGCGGTTGCTCCCGATGCTGTGTCTGGCCGGTGTCCTCACCGGCTGCGAGTCCTACGCGGTCAAGGGACGCGTCGTGCAGGGCAGCTCGAGCTACATCGTCCTCGTTGATGCCAACGACCCGCGCCTTGATGGCCCCGGTGTTCCGGGCGTCGCGCTGCATCTGATGCTCGAGCCGGGCAAGCTGAACCGTGAGTCGCTCGGTCGCACCGTCAGCGACAACGACGGCAACCTGCGCATGCCCGTCGGCACCTTCGGCGCCGGATGGCTGGAGCACAACGCCGGCCTGTATGCGCGGGCCAAGGGATTCACCCCCGCAGAGGGCTACTTCATCCTGCCCGGCGGGAGCCAGCGCGTGCTCGTCGTCATGGCCCCGGGACAGGATCGCGACCTCGGTGAGATGCGCGATGTCGGTCTCGATGACTACGAGATGTACAGGGATCACTAGACCACATGATCCTCAACCGGCGATACCACCTTCACTGGCCGGGGCTGGTGTACATCGGTATCACCGTCCTCATCGGGATCGGTGCGATCAACAGCCAGAACAACCTGTTGTTCATCGTCCTGGGCATCGCCGTCGGCGCACTCGTCTTCTCGGGGCTCATGAGCGGGCCCATGCTGATGGGGCTGCGCATTACGCGCAATCTCGTCGCGCCCGCGTCCGTCGGTGAGCCCGTCGCGCTCCGCTACACCGTCAGCAACAGCAATCGCTTCGTCCCCGCCTTCGGTCTCACGCTGACGGAAGAGCGCACCCGCAGCGATGCTTGGACATCGCTCATCGACATGCCGCGCGGCTTCGTCGCCCACGTCGGGCAGCGGGCCACGTCACAGACCGTCGTGCGCACCACGACCCGCCGTCGCGGACGCGCCGAGCTCAGCGCCGTCGTCATGACGACGTCCTTCCCTTTCGGCATCTTTCGGAAGTCCGTCCGCTTCCAGCAGTCCGACGACGTGCTTGTGCTGCCGCAACTCTTCCAGCTGCGCGCCGGTGCGCTGGAGGAGCTTCTCGGCAGTGCCCGCAGCGGCCACTCCACATCCGGCCGCCGCGGCCGCGGCGAGGAGTTCTGGGGGCTGCGCGAGTACGTGCCGGGTGACAGCCGCAAGCTCGTCGCCTGGAAGTCCTCCGCCCGAACCGATCGCCTGGTCGTGCGACAGCACAGCGATGAGCTCGCCAGCGTGCTCACCATCTGCCTGCTCGTCGATGGATCGGCGCAATCGCGCGACGACGATGAACGGGCCATTTCGCTGGCGGCATCGGTGCTCGTCGATGCGCTCGATCGCGGGCGTCATGTCGGATTGCTCGTGCCGCAGCACGGCATCGCCATCGGCGCGGCCAACGCCGCCCAGCACCGCACCGCGCTGCTGCATGCCCTGGCCGAGATCGATCTCGACGCCACCGCCGCGCCGCCTGCCCGCGCGATGCGACGCCTCTCCGGGCTGGGGCAGGACGCCTGCCTCGCCATCGCGCCCGGCAGCGGCGGGCACCCCCTCATGCCCACCGCCGTGCCGTCAGTCGGCACGGAGCACATGCGTCGCCTTGTGCACGGGGTGGAGGACGCATCGTGATCCGCCGGCGCTATCACAACGCCATGCACTTCGCCGTGCTCTTCGGCATGCTGACGTACTTCGTCGCGGCGGAGTCGTCGATCATCTTCCCCATCCTCGCCTGCATCGTCGTCGGTGCGGCGTGGTGGCTCTTTCGTGATCGGTCACAGTCGCCAGCGCCCCGCTGGATGCTCAACCTGCTGCTGCTCGGCGCAACGGCCAACATGTTCCGGCTGGCCTTCTTCGATCCGCAGGACGCCATCACCACGTTGGCCGACTATCTGGTCTACCTGCAATTCATCAAGCTCTTCGAGTCGCGATCGTCACGCGACCTGGCGCAGCTGCTGACGCTCAACGTCATGCTCGTCATCGGTGCGGTGCTGACGAATGTCACGCTTCCCGTCGGCGCGATGATCCTGCTGTACGCGCCGCTGCTCATGGGCGCTGTGATGCTGCACCAGCTGTATGCCGGGGAGCAGAAGGCACGCGATGCCGGGCCCGACGCCGCTCGTGACCCGAAGACGCAGCCGCAGGAGACCTCGCAGCGATGGCGCGGCGATCTGCGGCTGACACGCTTTGTCGCCGTGCTCGTCATCCTGATCGTCGGGTGCTTCATCTTCTTCATCATGCCGCGGGACGTCGGCGAGTCGATGTTCGGCAGCTTCCCGCGAGCATCGTCCGGGGCGACGGTGGGGTTCCGTGATGAAGTTCAGCTGGGTGCGTCCGGCTTCATCAGCGACTCGCCCGACATCGTGCTGGAGATGGAGCTGTTTCAGCGTGGCGAGCAAAACTCCATCGGGGCTCGTCGCTATCTCCGCGGCGCCGTGCTCGACGAGTACGACAAGGAGAAGTTCCTCTGGGGGCGGGGCGAGCGACTCGCCGATCTGGATGCCGCTGCCAGCAGCAAGCTCACCTTCCCCGAGTTCAACAACGAGAACGAGCTCGCGCCCCCGCCGCGCGGTGTCGGTGGCACGCTCGAACAGCGCATCACCATCCGCAACAAGACGACCACGCATCTCTTTGCCATGTGGCGGCCGATCCAGGTCGCGACCGAGCGACGCGGCACCGTGTACCTGAACCAGCTCGACGGGACGCTGCGCCTGCCCAACACCGACGGCCCGATCACCTACTGGGTGCGCTCCGAGCCAGACTGGCACCTCCGAATGGCGCGGTCGGCGTGGGATGCGAACAGCGATGTCTTCCGTGAGGGCATCGTCAACGACTACACCCGAGAGCTGCTCGATCGGGCCGGGATCGTTCGGCCCGACACCGATCGCCCCGTGCTTGAAGACGAACGCATCGCCTCGCTCATCGAGCGGCATTTGCGCGACGAGTTCACCTACACGCTCCAGCAGACCCCGCCGCCCGATGGCGTCGATCCCATCGATCACTTCCTCACCGAGGCCCGCTCCGGCCACTGCGAGTACTTCGCGTCGGCGATGGCGGCGATGTGCCGCTCCGTCGGCGTGCAGGCCCGCGTCGTCACCGGGTACGCCAGCAGCGAGATCGATGCAGCGACCGGTGCGTATCTGGTGCGCCGGCGCCATGCCCATGCGTGGGTCGAAGTGCGCATTCTCGAAGCCGTTGGGCAGACCGAGCTCGTCCCCGTCTGGCGGACCTTCGATCCGACGCCGCCGGCGGAACTCAGCGCGCTGCAGGCGCCGCCGTCGGGATTGCTGGCATGGGGTCGGCGCATGGTCGATCGCATTGAACAGGCATGGATCATGCGCGTCGTCACGTTCAGTGCCGATGATCAGGCTCGCGTGCTCGAGAGCCCCACGGCGTCCGCCCTCGGGATCGATCGACTGATGCAGGGGCTGATGGACGCCGATCGCATCGATACCTCGCCGATCGAGGTGGCCCTGCGGGCGGTCGTCACGTTTGTCGTCGTCTTCGTCGGTGTTGGTGCAGCTCTGCTCGGCCTGCGGGCCCTGATCATCTTCGCGATGGAGCGCCGCGACCTTCGCCGCGGCGGCTTGCCCCCGCAGCAGGCGGCCCTGCTGCGCCAGGTCGGCGTCTACCCGCAGATGCTGCGGCTGCTGCGCAAGGTCGGATGGGCCAAACCCGACTGGCAGACGCCACTGCAGCACGCCGCGCTGATCGGGGATGTGAATCCCGAGGCGTCCGACATCGTCCGCCGCGTCGCCACGCTCTACTACGCTGCCCGCTACGGCGGGCGCGCTCCCGCGCCCGACGAACTCCGCCGCGCCGAGCAGGATGTCGAGCGGTTGCCCGCATTGCTGTCGTCCTCAGGAGCCTCCTCGTGATCGATCCCGCCGATGCCGCCTTTCCCGTCGAGCAGAAGGAGCACGAGGCCCAGGTCGCCGGGCTGCTGCGCCTGCTTGGGTCGTCGCCGCGGCGTGTCGTTGACATCGGCGCAGGGGCCGGTCGCATCGCCGATCCGCTCGCCGGCGCCGGGCACGACGTGCTGGCGATCGATCACGACGAGCACGCACTGGAACTGTGCGACGACCCCGTCGAGACCCGCAGTATCGATGTCCTCGATCCCGAGGCAGACGATGGCGTCGGCATCGCCGCGCGGATGCGCGAGATCGACTTCGGGATCGAGGACATCGATACTGCGGGTCTCGACGGGGTCGTCGCACAGTTCCAGTGCGTGCTCGTCGTGATCGATCGCCAGCACG
>JBCBTA010000017.1:0-17320 GCA_039818905.1 Planctomycetota bacterium | reverse complement strand
GGGGTCGAGGATTCGCGAGGTCGAGCTCAGCGGATCGACCGCAGGGTAGATGCCCTTCTCTGCGATACCGCGTTCAGCCACCTCGACGCGTTCGTCGTGCTCAGCCGCGGTATCGCAGAGAAGGGCATCTACCCTGCGGTCGATCCGCTGAGCTCGACCTCGCGAATCCTCGACCCCAGCGTCCTCGGCGAGCGGCACTACAACGTGTCGCGCCGCGTGCAGGAGATCCTGCAGCGCTACAAGGACCTCCAGGACATCATCGCCATTCTCGGCGTTGACGAGCTGTCCGAGAACGACAAGCAGGTCGTGAGCCGCGCCCGCAAGATCGAGCGATTCCTCAGCCAGCCGTTCTACGTCGCCGAGGTGTTCACCGGCTTCCCCGGTATCTACACCTCCCTCGAGGACACCATCGACTCCTTCGAGCGTCTGTGCGACGGCGAAGGCGACGATCTCCCCGAGAGCGCCTTCATGTACGTCGGCACGCTCGACGATGCCAAGGCCAAGGCGGAGAAGCAGGCCGCGGCCGTCTGACGTCCGCAACGCCAGAACGCCCAAGGGGTCGTCCATCCGGACGGCCCCTTTTCGTTGCGCCCGTTCAACGAGCCGCGCGTGGAGATTCGATCGCCTCGCCCGGACAACGACTGCACGGACATCCCCGACGAGCATCTCCGCCGCCGCGGTACACTCCCGCGCACGAGGAGGAGACGTGCCATGGCCAGCTACGGTGTGCCAACGAACGATGCCGAGCGCGAGGCGGTCGTCCGCTTTTGCTGTGTCTGCTTTCATCCGGCCAGCCTGGATGGCATTCGCGAGTGGATCGGCGCGTTCGATCCGTCAAAGCTCCGTCTGCTGCGCGATGACGGCGGCGAACCGGTCGCGACGCTGACGCGCCTCGACATGGGGCAGTACTTCGGTGGGCGGGTGGTCTCGATGAGTGGCGTCGCGGCGGTCGCCATTCCACCGGAGCGCCGCGGCGAGGGGCACGCGCCGAAGCTCATGGAGGCGTACGTCCGCGAGGCGCGTGCCGACGGCTTCGCCCTCTTGGCGCTCTACGCATCGACACAGCGCCTGTATCGCAAGTCCGGCTACGAACAGGCCGGGCACTGCTACATCACGACTATCCCGCCACGATGCTGGGAGACGATTCCGGAGGTTGCCGGCGACGATGCGCTCACGCTGCGCCCCGCGACCGATGCCGATGAACCGGCCATTCGCGCCTGCTACGACGCCGCCGCGGCTCTCCGCAACGGCGAGCTTGCCCGCGGCGAGGACATCTGGCGCTACGTGCGCACACGACGCGGCCGCACGCATGATCGCGTCGTCGTGGAACGCAGTCCCGGCATCATCGAAGGGCACTGCGCCTACGTCATCGACAGTGACCCGACCGACGACCTCGGCGGGCAGCGCATCGACCTGCACGACTTGAGCTACACCACCCCAGCCGCGGCCGTGCGGCTGGTTCGATTCCTCAGCACCTTCGGCACGCTCGGACGCTCCTTTCGCATCGTCGGTGGCCCGACGCATCCCATCCTGTCCATCCTGCGCGACCACGGCTACCGCGCGAAGCTCGCAGATCACTGGTTCACACGTGTGCTCAACGTGCGCACAGCCCTTGAACAGCGCGGCTATCCGGCTGGCCTGGACACCAGCGTGTCGTTCCATATCCACGACCCACTCTTCGAGGAAAACAGCGGCGTGTGGAGGCTGGACGTCAAGGACAGACTGGGCCGAGTGACGCATGGCGGCGACGCAAGTGGCGCCATTGCGCTGGACATCCGCGCGTTCGCGTCGCTGTTCACGGGGTATCTGAGCGCATCGGAATTGTCGAGCATCGGGCGCGCATGCACGGACGATGTCAGTGCATTGCGGCGAGCGGACGCGGCCTTCGCGGGCCCGCCGCCGGCGATGTCAACGATGTTCTAGTCGGGCCCTCTACAGCCGCCCGGTCTTCGGCATCTCGCCCACCAGCGGGCGCAGCCACTCGACGAACGCGGGCGTGACGTTGTTGCCTTCGCGGCTGATGAACTCGTCGGGCATGTGCCGTGTCTTGGCGGCGACAGCCTCGAGGTTCACACGCTCGATGTGGCACTCGTACGGCTCGGTCTTGAGTCGCTTGATGGTGATCGAGCCGTCGGTGTTGCCTGCCTTGGCGATGGTGGCGGCGAGTCTGCCGCACTGCCGCGCTTCGCGCTGGTCCACGGGGCTGGCGTCGGGCCAAAAGCGCTGGGCGTAGCCCAGGGTGTCGGCACGAACGCGCGGGGCCTTGCCGCCGTCGGTCAGCCGCTCCTTGAGCAGGTTGGCGAGCTGATCGCCGAGGGCGCCGGAGCCGGAGAGTTGGACATTGCCATGGTCGTCGGTCTCGCCGGCGATGAGCTTGGCGCCGATGGACTCGCCGTTCTCATCCTGGATGCCCTCGCTGATCGCGATCTGGCAGCGTCCGGTGTTCCTGTAGATGTAGGAGACATGCTTGACGAACTCCTCGACGTCGAAGGGACGCTCGGGGCAGTACACCAGGTGCGGGCCGTCGTTGTCGGTCTCGCGCATCAGGGCGCTGGCGGCAGTCAGGAAGCCGGCGTGGCGACCCATGACCACGTTGATCTTGATGCCGGGGATGGACGCGTTGTCGAGGTTGTCGCCCATGAAGGCCATGGCGACGTAGCGGGCGGCGCTCGCGTACCCGGGCGTGTGATCGTTCTCGACGAGGTCGTTGTCCACCGTCTTGGGCACGTGGAAGCAGCGCAGCTCGTAGTCCTGCGCGTTGGAGAGCTCGTTGACGATGCGGCAGGTGTCCGAGGAATCGTTGCCGCCGATGTAGAAGAAGTAGCGAATGTTGTGCTCGCGGAAGACCTCGAAGATCTTCTCGCAGTACGCGGCATCCGGCTTGTCGCGCGTGGAGCCGAGTCCGGCCGACGGCGTGGCGGCGACGCGCTCGAGCAGTTCCTGGGGTGTGTCGTGCAGCTGTACGACCTGCTTCTCGATGATGCCTCGCACACCATGGCGGGCGCCGTAGATCCGCTCGACCTCCGCGGCGTCGCGCAGCGTCTCAACGACGCCGACCAGCGACTGATTGATCACCGCGGTCGGTCCGCCCCCCTGGGCCACGATCGCGTTGCCCTTGATCATGGACATTGCTCATTCTCCTCGAATTGCAGGCGAGGCCGACGGTCCCACCACACTGGAAGCCGGCTCCGAGTCCGCCATGGTAGCGGTCATGGCGTACGCGTGAGCAGGAGCGGTACACTCTGGGCGTGCAGATCTGCCGCGGCATCCTCTTCGGTGTTCTCCTGACGCTGTTCGCCCTTGGCAGCGGGTGCGCCACCCCTCCGGCGCCCCGGGGCGACACGGTCTACGAGCGCACCTTCAACGCCACCAAGGACATCATTCGCGAGGCGCGCTTCGACCTCGCGCGCGTGGACGCGGCCCGCGGCGTCATCACGACCCGCCAACGCGCGTCGGCGGGCTATCTCACGCCCTGGGTCGATCACGCCGATTCCTTCGGCGAGTCCGTCGATGGCACGGTCCTCCGCGAACGCCGCATCGCGCGCGTGCGGTTCAGCCCCGAGACCGATGGCGAGCCACTCGCAGATGCTGATGCCCTGACCGTCGAGTTCGGCGTCGAGGTGCTGCGGGTCTACGAGCCCGGGCGGCGGCTCGATCCCAACAGCATCCGCCTCTCCAGCGTCAAGCTGGATCCCGAGATGCGGGACTCGGGGCTGCTGCCGACCTTCGCCGTGCCTCGCCGCACCGATCTGGACTTCGCAGAGCGGCTGGCGGAGCGATTGCGCGAGCGGCTCGGTCCCGATGCCGACCTGGTCACCGTTCGCGCGACCTCATCCATCGACCAGCTCTGATCCGGGCATGGACACCACCTGATTGGGGTGGGTTCAGATACCCCATTTTGGTCCAATGCCCCCTCGTTTGCTTGGTAATCATTGTCATATCTGGGAAGATGGGTCGATTATGTGTGCTGTCGGGTCGAAGCCCGGCGGTCAACAATCCGGATACACGGCAGAAGGAGGATCCAAGAATGATCCACGAGACGCCGAGATCTCACCGGATGGGTGCTGTGGCAGAGGTTGCGACCTCGATCTGTGCACTCCCGGCGATCGCGACGCAAGACTGGTGCGAACGCGCTGCATTCGCATTGCTTCCACTCCGACGTGATAGCCTGATCGACTTGACGGTCGGCGCGTTCGCGGAGGGGAACATCGTCTCATCTGAAGCAACCGGCGCCGTCAGCGGCGTGCGCGGCGGCGCAGCTCTGGAGAGCCAGGCGCTTCGTCC
Source organism: Planctomycetota bacterium (assembly GCA_039818905.1). GTDB lineage: Bacteria > Planctomycetota > Phycisphaerae > Phycisphaerales > UBA1924 > JBCBTA01. The sequence goes on along the minus strand of JBCBTA010000017.1, from coordinate 13,036 downwards.
CGGCAGCGCAACGGCGCTGGGCTGGTGGATTGCCGACGATCGCATCGGTGAGGATGGCGCAGCCATGCTGCTTCGCGATCCTGCTGCGCTGGCGCGCTGGAACGCAACTCCCGCCGGCCGACGCTGGGCGGAGTTGGGCGTTGACGACTTTCTCTTCGGCGCGGTGCCGCTGCACGGCCAGGCGTCAGGGCGGATGCTGCTGGTGGAGCTCGGCGTTCGCGTCGGTTCGCCGCGGCTGGACGAGGATGAGCAGCAGATGCTCCAGTCGGTGCTGCCGTACCTGGCCCGCCGCGCGTCGCTCGCGTTCGGCCCGGAGGCCAGCAATCCGATGAACCGCATCACACCGCGTGAGCAGCTCATCCTGGAACAGCTGACCCTGGGCAAGACGGTCAAGCAGATCGCCGCGACGCTGAAGCGCAGCCCGCACACGATTCACGATCACGTGAAGTCGCTGCATCGCAAGCTCAATGCGAACAGTCGAGGCGAGCTCATCGCTCGGACGCTGGGCCACATCGGCTCGGACGATACACCCCCGGAGGACGCTCCGGAGCTCTCCGTGCAGACCGCCGCACCACGCATGCTGGCATCGGCGTAAGGACCGCTACACTGCGCCGATGACGACGACGATGGACGATCGCACGCGGCGCATCGCACGGCAGCACATTGAGACGACGCGCCTGCTGGGCGTGGGCTTCGTGCCCGTCCGGCGGGACGCAGCTGCGCCGTCAGCCGCACCGGCACCCGCTTCCCCTTCCCCCGAGGCGGGCACAAAGGCCGAGCGGCTGGCGGCACTGCAGTCTCGCTACCAGACCGAGGCGCCGCTTCCCAAGCAGATGCCCGGCTGGACGAAGATCGTCTTTGCCGACGGCGATCCGGATGCACGGCTGATGTTCGTGGGCGAGGCGCCGGGAGCTGACGAGGATCAGCGGGGCCTGCCCTTCGTGGGACGCGCCGGGCAGAAGCTCAACGAGATGATCGACGCGATGGGCCTCAGCCGCGCATCGGTCTACATCGCGAACATCCTGAAGGTGCGCCCGCCCAACAACCGCACGCCCAGCATCGAGGAAGCGGAGATGGACGGTCCGTACCTGCTCGAGCAGATTCGGATCGTCGAGCCGGAGGTCATCGTGACGCTCGGCCGCCCGGCATCGCAATTCCTCTTGCAGAGCAGCGAATCGATGGGCGCCATGCGCGGCAGCTGGCGCGAATTCGACGGCATCCCGCTGATGCCGACGTATCACCCGGCGTACCTGCTCCGCGCGTACACACCGGAAAACCGCAAGAAGGTGTGGTCGGACCTGCAGATGGTGATGCAACGCCTCGGGCTGTGACACGCCCGGTCGCCTGCGCTCACTTGGGCAGTGGTGTGAAGTCCAGCTCGGTGTCGGCCGGCAGCTTCTCGACCCTGGTCGCGTAGTACCCGACCAGGGTGTAGTCGAGGATGTCCGAGTCGGTCATGCGCACCTCGAACGTCACTGCGACCTTGTCGCCAATCTCGATGCCCTCGAGTGAGAAGCCTTCGATGCGCTCCGGCTCGATATCCGACTCCGGCATGCCGACCGGCGGCCAGAACGGCATCGACATGACGTCCATGCCAAGCTTGCCGTCGGGGCGGCGATACTCGGGAATGGCCTCGTGGCGCACCTTGAAGTCGCTGAGCATGTCGTCGGGCAGCGCGACGACCTCGCCGCGAACGACGTACTCGTGCGTCATCAGCGCCGAGTCGCTCTCGGAAGCGCCCTCCTGCTGATTCTCGGCGCACGACGACACCATGACGGCGCTGGCGAACAGCGCCCCCGCGAAGACGATTGTGCGTGTCATTGCTTCTCCGCCCTTAGGCAGACTCGACCTTGATGTAGTTCGAGACCGCCTTGAAATCCGACGCGAGGTGAGGAACGTACGGCATGGTCCAGGTGGCACCGGCCTTGGGCAGCGCGTAGCGGGCGCTGCGCTGACGAACGGCCCATGGACGCTTGCCGCGGCTGCGCACCACAAGCGTCTTCCGACGATGGTCCTGCGCGGCCTTGAGACGGCGCTTGATATCGGGATCGTTGCGCATGAGACGGGCAACCGTCTGGATCGCGTCCTGGACACGCGGCTCCTTCACAACGGTGCACTTGATGGTCTGACCCGGGGAAAACGAATCAAGCATGGCAAATCCCGATCGTCGAAGTTCGGCTGTGGCCTCGGGGCCGTCTCGTGCCCACCGCACCGGTCCGAGGCAGGGCGAAGATTGTACCGCTCTTGCCCGCCGGGTCCACCCCGCACGATGGCCTCCGCCGATCCCGGGTCTAGACTAGCCTCCGCAAACGGCCGATCACCATGGCTGAGATGCGGACAGACCCCCCGGGGCATCCCCGGGACAGCCCCCCGGACAGCCCCCCGGACAGCAAGGGAAGATCTCGATGAGCGAGCAGCAGCAGAACATCCCCCCCTTCGATGAGAGCAAGCCGCACCACGCCAAGCCGCGGATCCGCCCCACCATCCACGGCTCGCCCGTGGGCGTCCGGACGCCGCAGGGCCAGCAGCAGACGATGCTTGGCCTGACCGACCGCAGCCAGATCGCCCAGCGATCGGTCGTCACCAGCCCTCTCGCGCAATTCATGCTCCCCGGGATGGACGGCGATCACGACATCGAGTCGATCGCGTCGCAGGCCAGTGAGCGCGCCACCGCCGCGGGAGCCCCGCAGGACGCCCTGCCGCACATCAACGCCGAGAACGTCCGGATGCTTGTCGCCCAGTTGGACCACGCCGGGCTGCTCGACGGCCCGACGTATCGCGACCTGCTCGAGAAGATGCGTGCCGACTTCGACAGCACCACCATCCTCCCGCCCGGTACCACCGCCGCCATGGCGGATCAGCTCGCCATGCAGGAGCTGGGGCAGGACGCTTCCGATGAGCAGAAGGCGGAGATCGGACCCCAGCGTCTGCGCGAGCACATGGACAAGTGGATCGACGAGGGTCTCAAGGATGCCGAGGACCCCAGCTTCGACGCCCTGCCCCGCGCCATCATCGCGCCGCACGTGGACTACTTCCGCGGCTGGCCCAACTTCGCGCACACCTATGGCAGAATGCGCGTCGTCGATCGACCCGATCGCGTGATCGTGCTGGGCACGAATCACTTCGGGTTCGGCACCGGCGTTACCGGCTGCGACAAGGGATACAGCACGCCGCTCGGCGTGTGCGAGCACGACGCGGAGTTCGCCACCAAACTGACTGATGCACTCGGTCCCGAGAACACCGAGCGACTGTATGCGCACCGGTACGACCATGAACGCGAGCACTCGATCGAGCTCCAGATCGGCTGGATCCAGCACGTCTTCGGCGCCGACGGCACCATGCCCAAGGTGTACGCGGCTCTGGTCCACGACCCAGCCCGCAACAACGGTGAGTCCTACGACAACGCCGGGCTGGGCATTCAGCCCTTCATCGACGCGTTGCGCACCGCAATCGAATCGTCACCCGGCAAGACGCTGATCGTCTGCTCGGCCAACCTGAGCCATCTCGGGCGCAGCTTCGGCGATCAGCAGCCCATCAGCGACAACAGCGAAGAGGCTCAGGAGTTCCGCAACCGCGTGCTGCAGCACGATCGTGAGATGATCGAACTGATCAAGGAAGGCAAGGCGGAGGAGCTCGTCGCTTCACTCGCGTGGCAGCAGAACCCGACGCGTTGGAACAGCACCGGCGCGCTGGTGGCCGCCATTCGCGCGCTCGACGCCAGTGAGGTCCGCATGCTGAACTACGCCGGCGTCGGCGATCAGCAGGGTCTCGCCTTCATCACGACGTTCGCCGGCGCGATCATGTGATCCTCGGCAGCTCGTTCGTCAGCGGCGGCCAGATGGTGCTCGGTGTGCTGCTTGCAGCCGCGGGCATTTTCGTTCTGTGGCTGCTGCGGGGTGGCCGCCAGCTTCCGATCCATCTCTCGGGAATCGGCTCGATCAGCGCCGTCACGCAGACGGTGCTCGGCCTTGCGCTGCTCGGCGTCGGCTACCACGTCTTCGTGCACGCTGCAGGACTCACCCAGTTCCGCGCACCACTTCCCATTGCAATTGGTGTCGCAGCGCTTGCGATCGTCGGGTCGGTTGCCGTCGATGCCGTGGAGAACAGACCCCGCCCGGGCGAACGCGACGACGATCCTCAGGACCCGATCGATCGATCCGGCCGGTAGCCCTGTGCGATCGGCCGGCGTCTACCACGCCCGAAGGCGATTGATGACACCTTCAGGCCAATCGGCATCTGCTTGCGCTTGTACTCATTGACGTCGATCAGACGCGTGATGCGGGCAACGAGCGCCGCGTCGAAGCCGGTCTCGGCCACGATCGCCGCCGGATGCTGCTGCCGCTCGACGTATCGCTCGATGATCTCGTCGAGCACGTCGTAGGGCGGCAGCGAGTCGGCGTCGAACTGGCCCGGCCGCAGTTCTGCGCTGGGCGGCTTGGTGATGGTGCGCTCGGGAATCGGCGGCTGCGCGAACCCGACCGCCGCGTGGTGCTCATTGATCCATCGCGACAACCGATAGACATCCTCCTTGCTGACGTCCGACAGCACGGCGAGGCCACCGTTCATGTCGCCGTAGAGTGTGCAGTAGCCCACGGCAAGCTCGCTCTTGTTGCCGGTGGTCAGCAGCAGCGCACCGGTCTTGTTGCTGATGGCCATCGTGATCACACCCCGAATGCGCGACTGCACATTCTCCTCGGTCACCCCCGGCTCCGACGTCGCATCGATTGCATCGAACGCCGGGCCAAGCATGGACTCCATGGCGGCGTGAGCGGGCGCGATGGGCGTCGTGATCGCCTCGATGCCAAGCAGCCGTGCAAGGGCCTCCGCGTCCTCCAGCGAGTGATCGGAGGAGTACCGCGACGGCATCGCGACCCCCAGCACGTTCTCCCGGCCCAGCGCAGCCGACGCGATGACCGCCGTCAGCGCTGAGTCGATGCCGCCGGAGATGCCGAGCAGGGCCCGCGTGAAGCCGGTCTTGCGCACGTAGTCGCGCACGCCGAGCACGAGCGCGTCGAAGAGATGCTGCATGGCGTCGCGCTCGAGCAGTGGATCCACAACTGCCGGCATCGACGACCACTGGGCCGGATCATCAGGCAGGTCCACGATCTCCATCGACGAGGTAAACCCCGGACCCGCGGCGATGCAGCGCGGCGCGTCACGCCCTGGAACGAAGACCGCGCAGTGTCCGTCGAAGATCAGATCGTCGTTGCCGCCCACCTGATTGACCGACGCAAGCGCGACACCGTGGTGCTGCACGTGACGCGTCAGAATCTCACGCTGCCGGTGCCCCTTGCCCTGCACAAACGGGCTCGCCGATGCATTGACGATGATGCGCGCTCCCGCATCGACCAGCGCCTGCACGGGATCGTGTGCGTCCTGATACCGCTCGCTCGAGGTGACATCCGGACCGACATCGACGCCCTTCCAGAGATCCTCGCACACCGACACGCCGACGGGCACGCCGGCGACATCGATCACCAGCGGCTGCGCACCGGCCCGGAAGTACCGATCTTCATCAAAGACGTCGTAGCTCGGCAGCAGTCGCTTGTCGTACCGGGCGGCGATCAGTCCGTCCCGCATGACCAGCAGAGCGTTGGTCGGCCGCTCACCCGCCGCCGCCCGAACCGGGGCGCCGACCAGCGCAACCAGGCCCGCGGGCATGGACGCCGCCAGTTCGGCGGCAGCCGCGGCGACATCGTCGAGAAAGCCCTGCTGGTGCAGCAGATCGCGCGGCGGGTATCCACTGAGGGCAAGTTCGGGCAACACAAGCAGATCAGCCTCAGCCTGGGAAGCTGCCGCAGCGAACCGTGTGATCGCCTGCACGTTGCCGCCAATATCGCCGACCGTCGGATTGAGCTGTGCCAGGGCGAGACGCATCGGGCGATTCTACCTGCAGGACCGGGGCTACACTGGTGCTCCTGCACGATCCGTGACATGAAGGAGACGACCCGTGCGTAGTCGAACGCTGACGAACATCCTTGCCTTCGCACTCGTGACGCTGGTCACCGCTCCTGCCCTGGCGGCAGAGCTGCGCACAGGCCTGAATGCTGGGCGCGAGGCGCGCTACGCCTTCATGCACGAGCTCGACATCAGTCAGCAGGCGGGCGATCTCGAAGCTGCACGCACCAACATCAAGTACCGCGTCGAGCTCTCGATGAACGTGACATCCGTCAACGACGACGGTAGCGCCAGCGTCGCGATGCGTTTCCGCAAGTTCCAGGCTCGGATCGAGGAGCCTTCGGGCCCGACGAGCATCGCCTTCGATCTGTCGCGCGAGCAGGATGACGAGGCCACCGGCGTCGCCGCTATGGGCCCGGTCCTCGCCAAGGCGCGGCTTGTCGTGATCCTCGGTCCGGACGGTCGCGTTCGCGGCATCGGCGGCGCCGACCCGGTGCTCGCGGCAATGAACGAGATCACCGACGCACCGCCCGCGCTGTTCACCTTCCTTCGCCCCGATCGTCTCGGCGAGCAGATCAATCTCCTGTTCTGCGCTGAAGGTGGGCTGGGTGAGCAGGCCGAGGGCGCCAGCTGGAACAGCACCCGAACCATTCCCCTCGGTGCCGCCGGCGCCATGGATCTGCAGTCCACGACCACGCTCACCGGTGCGACGGACACCACCGCCGAACTGCGCGGCACGACAACGGTTGTCATCCGCACGCCGGATCAGCCCAACGCCGCCGCTCCGAGCGTGTCGCTCGGCGAGGCGACCGGCACCTCGACCACCATGTGGGATCTCCGCACCGGCGGGCTGACCAAGCGCACCGACGAGCAGACCATCGAATCAACGTGGTCCCTCGGCGACGTGTCGCTCAAGCAGCGCCAGGAGTCGAAGAACGAGATTCGTCTGATCGAGGCGGACTGATCGGGTTCATGCGCCCGGGAACGAGTACACGCTCCGGACGCAGATACAGCCAGATCGGACCACTCACGAGAAACGACACACCCAGCTGTGTCACAGTGACGATCAGCGCCACCACGACGATCGCCTCGGAGTCGATCGAGGCGACGCGGGCCACGCCGACGGTGCCCATCTCCGCCACGCCGACGGATCCCGCCGGCGCAACCACGGAGATGATGAAGTACCCCGCGCCCAGCAGGAGCGATCGAGCCAACCCGAGATCAACCCCGGCGATGCGGGCCGCAAGATAGAACCGCGCCCCCAGCACGCAGACCTCCGACATGCGCAGCACCCACTGCGACCAGACCGCCCGCTGATCCCGAATCACGCGATCCGCGCCGAGACTCAATCGGTGCAGCAGTCGAACCCGCAGCGCGGCGAAAGACAGGCCGACACCAATCGCGGTGCACAGCAGCGCTCCGCCCGCCGCCGCGATGCCCCACATGATGGTGGGCTCACCGATCCACAGACTTGCAAAGCCCACAGGAAGCAGCACCGCCAGGCCCAGTGCGCCCGCGGCGGCGAACCACGCCACGATGTCACGGAACGGCACCCGATCGCGCCGGTGGTGATACACCACGCGCATCAGGAAGCCGAGCTTGAAGGGAAGGACCGACAGGAACGTCGCGATGGCGTTGATGCCGACCACGTCCACGAGGGACAGTCTGCGCAGCGGCCCAAGCGTGACCCAGAAGGTCAGTCCGTTGAGCACGATGCTCACGAGCGTCAGACCCGCAATGGCCGCGACAAGCCTTAGCGGCGCCGCCCACACCGTCTCCAGTGTCTGACGATTCTCCTCCGAGAGCGCCATGGAGACCGCCCAGCCGAGCAGCGCGAGACCGATGGCGATGCCGACGATCTGCAGTGCGATGCGCCCGGGCGTCCACCGGCGACGCGCCACGTCAAGCACGGTTCCCTCCGTGCCGTGCAGACCTTCGTGCTCTGTGCGCTCGCTCATGGCTGGCTCTCGTCCGCCGGATCCAGCGCGATCAGCACGCGCACACCACCCGGCTCGACATGGATGTATCCATATCGACGCACCAGGGCCTCGGCTTCGACGATCGTCACATCCGGGTCATACCACCCCGAGTCATGCAGCCGCGCCAGCTCCGCAGGGTTGATCAGGACGTGGGTCACCTCGAGATCGCGCTGCAGTGCGTCCATCGCGGCGTCGAGGTCGCCATCGGCGTCACGCAGACGGGTGCCCAGTGGGGATGCATCCCAGGTCGAGTGGACGATCAGCCCCGGCGGCTCACGATCGAAGTACAAGGCCGCGGCATCGCCCAGCAGATACACCACCGCATCCTCGGGCAGCCCCAGGTTGACCGCGATGACCGAATGCGCCTCCGCAAGATCAATGGCGCTGCCACGGAGCTGCTCGCCGTTCAGTCCTGCCACGCCGGGAAGCAGCAGCAGATTGGGACGACCGCCCGACTCGCCAAGAAAGAGCCAGATGGTGTGCCCCGACAGGAACAGCGCGATGGCGCCCACGAGAGCCGCGGCTGAGCGGAAGACCGGACCGACCGGCGCCGCATGCAGTGCAATTCCGACCAACGCAGCACCGGGCACGATCGCAGGGACGAGGAAGCGCGACTGGAGGTGTCCGATCGTGAGCCACGCGAACACCTGCAGTAGCAGCGTGATCGAGAGAATGCTCCCTGCCCGGCGTGTTCGAGGCAGGATCAGCGTCGTGATCGCGGCGACCAGGACAACGCCGAAGAAGATCGACCACTGCGGATGTACCACGCCGAAGGACGGATCGAACAGCCGACCCAGCCGTGCGCCCACCGTGAGATCCAGATGATGCCCCGACGCCCAGCGCGTCGCCTGCTCGCTCGTCCAGTGGCCAAGCCCGAAGACACTGCTCATCTCCGGGAACACTGGGTTTCCCGATGCAGCGACGTTCCGCACGAGCCACGGGGCCAGGGCACACAGCCCCGCCACGACGCCAGCACCAATCGCGACCAGCCATCGACGCGGCGGTAGTGACGCGAGCAGCGCAACGCCCGCACCTGGTGCCGCCATGAAGAGTGCCGTGGGCTTGGCGGAACATGCGACGCCGATGAGCGCACCGACGAGAGCACCGCGCGCCAAAGGTGTGATGCCGTCGGCCCGGGCCGCGATCAGAGCGCACGCAAAGGTCAGCAGCACGCCCATCTCGTTGTACGCCATCGAGCCCGTCACCACGAGCCACGGCACGCCGAGACACAGCGCAAGCACCAGGATGCCGACGATGGTGGAGCGCGGGTCGTCCTCCGTCTCGTGCATCGCCGTGCGAACGAAGCAGCCGATCATCCACGCAGTGAGCACTGCGAGCAGCACGTGCAAGAACTGAGCCGCGTACACGGCGTCACCCGACCCCGCACCGAGCGAGGGATCGCTGCCGACGCCGAGCATCGCGCCAAGCTGGGTGTACGCGGCCTCGACGTACGCCGGCAGAAACGTGTAGACGTTGTGCTCCAGCGGCACGATGCGACCATCGCTCAGCCATTCCTTTGGACCCTGGAGGTGATAGCTCAAGACGTCGTAGCCGCCCGCCTCCGACGTCCACAGCCCGCCGGGCGGGTTGGATGCAGCCACCATGAGCACGGCGATCGCCGGCGCAGTCACCAGAACAAGCCACGACAGCCGAGGCCTGGCCTGGAAGGTACCGCTGCTGCGGGCGGCGCCGATCAGGAGAAGCAGCCCGGCGATGGTCGGTATCCACGACACCCACCTGCCCAGCAGACCGAGCACACCCATGCCATGCGCCAGCCACAATCCCATCGCGATGCCGCAACCCGCACACAGCGCACGGCGCGCAACCACCGACTGCACGCCGCGCCACAACGGTGATGCAAGGATGCCGAGCCCAATCGCGCCGGCACACCAGACGCACGCCAACAGGCCGGCGGTCAGTGTTCGTTCGACGACCGTGCCAGCTGCGAAGAAGGCGTCACCGGCACCTGGCGATGCGAGGAAGATGGTGCACAGCAGCACGATCCCGAGCCATGCGAGCATCGCGATGTTCAACGTCAGCCGCCGCGCCTGACGTGGGGCGGGCGGCGGCGAGGTGTCACTGCTGTTCGGGGAGGCCACGCTCACGCGCGGATTCTAGTGGACGTTCACACACCTCTGCTGCGCTGGCGCTGCAGCGCCGCGATGCGATCTTCGGTGGGCGGGTGCGTGGCGAAGAGGTTCGTCAGCATCCGTCCGCCGTCGGCCAGCGGCTCGATGATGAACAGGTTGTTCTGTGCCGGATTGGGCTGGACCAGCGGGATCTGCCGCGAGTACGCATCCAGCTTGGCCAGCGCGGAGGACAGCCCCTCGGTCGTTCCGGCGATGCGGGCACCGTCGGCGTCGGCAATGAACTCGCGCGAGCGGCTGATCATGGCCTTGATCATCGCCGCACCCACCGCTGCGATGATCACGACGACGAAACCGATCAGCGGATTGCCGTCGCGCCTGCCGCCGAAGAACAGGAACCACTGGGCCACGAAGGCCAGCACGCCGGCGATCGTGGCCGAGATGGTCGAAATCAGCGTGTCGCGGTTCTTCACGTGAGCCAACTCGTGTGCCATGACGCCCTCGATCTCTCGCGCGTCCATCAGCCGCAGCAGGCCCTGCGTGGCAGCCACGGCAGCCTTGTTGGGTGAGCGGCCCGTCGCAAAGGCGTTGGGCGCATCGTGCGGGCAGATGTACACGCGGGGCATCGGCAAATCGGCACGCTGACGCAGCTCATCCACCATGCGATACAGATCGCGCGGGTGCATCGCGCCGGCGATGACCGGCCCCTGGCCATTTGGCCCGATCTCGATGCCGCGCATCGACTTGATGGCGAGCGTGTCGCTGAACCACCATGCGCCGAAGTTGGTGGCGACACCGAGGATCAATGCGAAGAACATGCCGCCGCTGCCGCCGAGCATGTAGCCCACGAGCATGAACAGCCCGATGAGAACACCCATCAGCAGCGCGGTCTTGGCGTGATTGGCAAACGTGTGCATAGGTCTTGATTCCCGGAAGGCACTCCCGCTTGTTGTTCGGGAGGCGGACGAAGGGGTTGCGAACGCGTCCGGGAATTGTTGCACGTGCCGTGCCAGGGAGAAGCCCCTCAGGCTCGCGAAATCGAGGTCCGATCGGCCAGTTGGACGCCGCGATCCGCCCGACCTGCCGGATTGGCTGGGCCGAAGGTCCGATGACGCGCCTCCATCGGCCGCACGCGCGGCACAGACCGCACCGACCGACCCCCTGCGCTGCCATGAAGGCCGCAAGTGCTGGCCTCCGCGGGCCACGGGCGGAGACTTCACACAGCGGCGATCCAGGAGGACGCCGCGGGTCTGAGGGAGCGAGCGGCATCCATGCACAGGGGTGTCGCCCGTACACACACATGAAGAAGAGTTGTTCCAAAGTCGATGTGGCGCTCGCCCTGCTTGCAGGCTTCGGGCTGATGAAGGGAGTCGGTGTCCTCTCGGCCATCGGTGCCCCGATCCATGGTCATGGCACCATCACGCCTGAGCAACCACCCGAGCCCGAGACGCCGGATGAGCATCTCACGCTCGCCATCTTCGATGTTGCCGAGCCCGCAGCACCCGGCGCCGCGATCGATGGCCCCCCACTCGTCATTGCACCGCCACTCTTCGAGGCGATCGAGGATGCGCCGATGGCTGCGCTCCTCGAGGAGACCGCGTCCAATCAGAGCGAACCGGTCAATTGGCGCGGCGAGAAGGTCCCCGCAGGAATCATCCGCTACAGCGAGGACTTCGAGGACGCGTACACCGGTCCGGAGTGGTCGTCCGTTCCCATGACCGAAATGGAGGGATTCGGACGGTTCGCCGGTCTCTTCCAGGGTGACGCGCGGCATGTGCTCAACGTGCACGTGCACGAGGACCAGTCGTACCTCCTCGCATTCGATCTGTACATGATTGCCGGACGACTCGGCGACGAACGCGCCAGTGATCTCTTCCGTGTCACGATCAACGGCACCGTGCTCTTCGAGTCCACCTTCGCACCGCTGATCGCCGAGCATCGCGCGGCCGATCCCGAGGCGGATCCGACCAATCTGCCCGCGATCCTCATCCCCTTCTATGGCCACGCGCCCATCGCCGAGATCGTCTTCGAATCCGAGTCGCACGGCCTGCTCGGTGGTGAGCTCTGGGGACTCGACAATGTCATCGTCGATCGCGCACCAGAGCCGACGCTCGGCCAGCTCGACGGTGAGGACGTCAGCGACCTCACCCTCGGAGGTGGCGGCGGAGGCGGTGCCCCTCCACGCGCGTTCGCCCAGGCACGTCCCCTCGGCGGCGGGGGTGGCGGCGGCGGGGACGGCGGTGGAGGAGGCGGCGGAGGAGGCTTCCCCTTCGACTTCTTCTCGAACAACGACGACCCCGTTGAACCCGGACTCAACGACGACTTCGGACCCGGCGAACCACCCCGCACCGGCGGCGGTGGCGATGGACCCGGCGGCTCCGGCGGCGGAGGAGGAGGCTCCGGTGGCGGTGGCGGTGGCGGCGGCGGCTCCGGTGACGGAGGCGGCGGAGGGGGCGGAGGAGGCGGCGGGGGCGGCGACCCCGACATCCCCGCGCCCGGTCCTGCACTGTTGATGCTCCTGGCGGGCGCGGCAGGTGCACGTCGAGGACGCCGCGACTGACGCCACGATTCACGCCGTATCATCGCACCGATGGCACAGGACTCAGCATCACGTGACACCGACATCACAGCGCCCTTCCGGCGCACGCGCGCGGATCATCGTGACGAGACCGCGGAGGACTACGTCGAGGCCGTCGCAACGCTCGTCGAGTCCCACGGCGAAGCCCGTGTCCGCGACCTCGCGCGCATGATGGGTGTCAGCCACGTCACCGTGTCACGCATCGTGAAGCGCCTGTGCGACCAAGGCCTGCTGACGACGGAGCCCTACCGACCCATCGAACTCACCAGCCGCGGCCGCACACTCGCTGAGAACGCGCGGCAGCGCCACGAGATTGTCGAACGCTTCCTGCGCGCACTCGGCGTCTCCGCCAAACAGGCAGCCATCGATGCCGAGGGCATCGAACACCACGTCAGCCGCGAAACCCTGCGCGCGATGGAGCGATTCGGCAAAGATTGAGAGCCGCTGTCGCCTGAGATTCGCCGCAGCTCCGCGGCGAACACACATTTGATCGG
>JBCBTA010000016.1:0-17425 GCA_039818905.1 Planctomycetota bacterium | reverse complement strand
CCTCGAGACGCGTCTGGTCAACCGAATGACATGGCTCTTCTATGACCAGACGCGTCTCGAGGTTGGCGCCGACGGCTCCGCGGCTGATCTCGCGATCGGTGTAGCCCTGGCCGTCCGGGAAGCTCACGCGGATATCTTTCGCGAAGCTGAACTCCTCGCTGCCGGTCCCCGCTTCGTACACACCAACCCGCGCCGCGGCGACACCATCGAACAGATGGCGGTTGCCCACCTCGTTGAGCCGGTACTCATAGATGTCGATGACGATGAGCCGGTCGGCTGTGAACTCCTCCGTCAGCCTCGCGTACGACCACGTTGGCCATGACGGCGTCGCGTACTGAAACTCGAGAATGGTCGGGCCGGGGACGATGCCCAGCAGGCCGACTTCGGGGCGCGACAGCTGTCCGACGACCGCGTTGGTGATGCGATTGATCAGGCGCGGCTCACTCGCACGGAGCACCGGATCAGCCTCGACGATGACGACCGCCCACCTGTCCTGCAGTCCGGTGTACTCGGCGAGCACCAGTTCCGAGCCCTGTTCGTAGGCGACGTTCGCAAAGAACGCCGGCACCGCGCAACCCGAGAGCGCACTGCAGCAGAGCAACGCAAGTGCGCCGCACCATGAAGTCTTCATTGCACGAAAGGCTGAGCCCATTGACATCTCCGGCAGCCGGTACGACGGGGGGCCCGGGGCTCGGTTCCCGCTGGCGTCCGACTCACTGCGTGTGCACGACTACTTTATAAGCCCACGCCGCCAGCAGGGCGACGACCAGCAGCTTCGGTCCCCACCCGACCAGGAGACGCCCGGCAGGGGCCCCGATGCGGGACCCGAAGACGGCGACGTGCAGGCACAGCCAGAACGCCGCTGCCGACGTGATGGCCATCGTGGCCCCCAGCGGCTGTGCGTGGAAGGCTCCCGCATACTGTCCGTGAGCTGCATGGGAGAATGACGTGGTCATGCCGCAGGTCGGGCAGGGCGTATCGAAGAGGGTCATCCACGGGCAGGGATCGAGCCCGAGCTGCTTGTGCGTGCCGATGCCCGACTCGTCGGGGCGGAGGCCCGATGCGACCACGAGCAGAGCGAGCAGACCCAGCGCAAGCACACCGGCGAACCCGCGCTCGCTTGCAGACGCGCGCTTGGGCTGAGACCCGCTGCGTTTCTCGAGGGGGAGGTTGCGCACGTCAATCGAACCGGAAGACGCCCTTGCGGTAGCCGTACACGTATGCGATGACGGTCGTCGCCATGAAGAACAGCACGCGCCCGAGGAAGATCGGGGCGTCGTCGGACGCCGGATCGATGTTCGCGTACGTGACGGCCCACGGGTAGAGGAAGATGACCTCGACGTCGAAGACCAGGAACGTCATGGCGATGAGATAGAAGCGGACGTTGAACCGCTTGCGTGCCGTGCCGATCGGCACCATGCCGGACTCATACGTGTCCGACTTGACCGCACCGTCGCGCCTCGGCCCGATGATGGCCGAGAGGACGACGTTCGCGACGGCGAAGCCGATGGCCATAAGCACGAGGAGCAGCACAGGGACATAGCCCTGCAGGTCAACCTCGGCGATCAGAAGTGGTGGCACAGCGTCTGTCATCGACGCTGAGTGTAGCGAGGCGAGCCGTCAGCGTCTCTCGCGGAGGAGCCACCGGCGCTCGAATCGCCCGGCATCCCCGAAGTGCCGCTCGAACATCGCCAGGAAATCGATATCCGACGCGGGGCGGGTCGATCCGATCTCCTGCAACATGGCACGGAGTTCGTCCTCATGGAACCGGGCGATGTGCCGGAACAGGGCGTACGCCTGCGGATACATCGACTCGGCCAGCTCGGCGTCCTTGTCGGGCACCTCGGTCAGCGCAACGAAGCGGTCCAGCGGCATCGGCCTGCCGTCCTCCAGCAACCGGACGAAGCCCCGCTCCCGATCCTGATCGATGCGGTCGGGCCCGAAGGGACGGCGGGGATCGGAGGTCTCGAAGCAGGTGGCCAGCCCCTCGGTGATCCAGAAGGGATAGCGCCGCGTCCGCAGCTGGATTCCGCAGTTGAACGCGACGAGATGGGCGGCCTCGTGGATAGTCTTGCTGGCCGATGTCGCCGTGGCGTGCGCCTCGAGGCGGCGTCGCTCGCTGATCACGTGGGCCTCGAGCTGGTGGGCCCGGTCCGAAAGCTGATCGGCGTACGCGTCGCGCCGCTCGCGCCGAGCCTCCCGGGCCTCGGCCCGGGCCTCATCCGCCTGGCGGGCGTACGACGCGATCTGCTCGCTGGCAAGCTGAAAGCTCGGTCCGGTTGCGTCATTGTAGAAGACGACGCGGTTCTCCAACGCGGTGTAGTAGCCCGCCACCCAGTGCGCATGGACGCGGTCATGCGTCCGTGCGAACGTCTCGTAGGCATCGTGTTCGTTGATCAGGACGCACATGAGCTTCTGTCGAGGCGGGTACGCATCGACACCCAGCCGATCGGCGAAGCGGTGCATCTGGTGGTAGGTCCGCTGCAGGAGCGCTTCGCGCGACGCGGTCCACTCCGGGTCGCAGTCCGAGAGGATGATGAAGTGCCGCGTCTGTGATACGCGGAAGCTCGTCCCCAGCCGACCAAGCGTCTGCTCCAGCGCCTGCCCATCCACGGGAATCGAGAAACGAGCCTCGTCATCAAGCTGACGGAGCATGCGAGCGGCGTCTGGCTGCAGTGGGTCGCGGGAAATCACGTACCAGAGCGTGCGCCACGCCTCGTCGAACGCCCCACGGTCCATCGCGCCCTCCGCGTGACGCAGGGCCGTCTCCACCTCGCTGGAGTTGGAGCGCGGGGGTGCGGCTTCGGCGGCCGCCGGAGGGCCGGCCAGACGGAGACCCACCGCCAGCAGCAGCAGAGCTGTCAGGAGCAGAACGTGCCTCACGAGTGGACTCCCCCCGTCGCTGGTGCGAAAGGACGCCGGGAGGCCCCGGCGCACCGCTGGTGGGATCGTCCTTGCGTCCGGAGCGATCAAGCCGACGAAGGCGATTGGGAGGACGGGTCGGGTCCTGCCGCCGCGCCAGGCGGTCTCACCGGCGCGACTCGCAGGGTGCACCCGCCTCCAGCCGTGCACAGGGCCGTGCAGAGCCGACTATGATCCGATCCGGACGGACCGACCGACGAGGAGCATCATGGGCATTGAAGCCGCCATCACCGCCGAAGGATTCATGACCACCCAGCTGCAGCGGGTGATCAACTGGTCTCGCCGCAACAGCCTGTGGCCCATGCCATTCGCCACGGCGTGCTGTGGCATCGAGCTGATGGCGACGGCGTCCAGCCGCTACGACCTGGCCCGCTTCGGCGCCGAGGTCATGCGCTTCAGCCCGCGTCAGAGCGACCTGCTCATCGTGGCCGGCCGCATCTCGATCAAGACGATGCCCGTGCTGCAGCGCATCTACCAGCAGATGTGCGAGCCCAAGTGGGTCATCTCGATGGGGGCGTGTGCGTCCACGGGTGGCGTGTTTGACACCTACGCCGTGGTGCAGGGGTGCGACCAGTTCATCCCGGTGGATGTCTATGTCCCAGGATGCCCGCCGCGGCCGGAGCAGCTCATCGAGGGTGTGATGGCGATTCAGCGCCTCGTCGATGAGGATCGTATTCCGCCGAAGGGTCCCGACGGCAAGCGCGTTCCGGCGAACATCGTGCTGGAGCCGACGCACAGGCCGGCGGCCCAGCCTGTTCCGCTCGGCTACGGCTGATTCACCCGCGCTTCGCCTTCTTATCACCAGCAGCGCGCAGCAGGGATTCGCCCTGCTCAGGTGTCATCGAGCCTTCGGCGATGTACGCCGCGATCTCACGCGCCGTCCGCTGGCGACTGCGGGTCTGCACGATCGCCGTGGCGAACACGCCGATCATCACGATGATGGACAGCACGATCCCGCCGCCAACGGCGACCAGACCGATCAGGCTCTCGGGATCGTTTGAGAATGCGTCCATGGGTCAGTCCTTGTCCTGGAGATTGGCGACGCGCAACAGGTTCTCACCCTCCTGGGGTGTCATTGAGCCCTCGGCGATGTAGGCGGCCACGTCCCTGGCGGTCTTCTGACGGGCACGTGCCTTCAGGACGCCGCTGGTGAACCCGCCGATGATCGCGGTCAGCGCGACGATCAGCATGGTTCCGAAGATGATCACGAGCGTCGGCAGTTCAGGGTCGGCTTCAGCGAGCTGTTCGAACATCACCAGGTCTCCTCGGGAGCGGGGGCTCTGCCTGCTCTTGTTCGGGGCCGGGCCATCCAGATTTCACGCCATGCGTGGCAATGGTAGGGAAGGCCCTGATTGCACCTCGCGTCTGTACCCATCCTGCCTCGTTTTTCGGCCAGGATCAATCCGCAGGGCCACCGGAGGCGAATTGCAGGAAGGAATAGGATTTGCGGTCCGATGGTTCTGCAGTGGTCCTTTGACAGGAATCCCCGGTTCGAAACGCGGAGGTCGGCATGATGCGGCGAGTTCTTCTTGCAGTGGGCGGTGCTGTGGCAGCAGGCCTCTTCGTCGCCGGAACCGCGACGGGCGGGGGAAAGACGGAGCAGAGTGTGAGCAATCAGACGACGACAACGGATGTCCGCTACTCCTCCAGCGGACACGACATCACGCGACTCACCGAGGCTGAGATCGAGGTTCTCGCCGTCGATCTCACCGAGGAAGAGCGCCGCATCATGCTCCGCAAGGGCACCGAGCCCGCGTTCTGCGGCAACCTTCTCGACAACAAGCAGGAAGGCACGTACGTCTGTCGCCTGTGCGGCCTGCCGCTGTTCTCGTCAGACGCCAAGTTCAAGTCCGGCACCGGCTGGCCCAGCTTCTATCAGCCGGTGGATGAGGATCACATCGGGTACGTGCAGGACAAGAGCTACGGCATGGTTCGCACGGAGATCGTCTGTGCCCGCAGCGGCAGCCACCTCGGCCACGTCTTCGAAGACGGCCCCAAGCCGACCGGCCTGCGCTACTGCCTGAATTCCGCATCGCTCGACTTCGTGCCCAAGGGCGAAGAGATGCCCGAGCGCTCGCGGGCCGTGAAGACGGAAGCCGCGTACTTCGCCGGCGGCTGCTTCTGGGGTGTCGAGGACCGCTTCCAGCAGATCCCCGGCGTGCTCGACGCCGCCAGCGGCTACCAGGGCGGCAACGTGGACAACCCGACGTACAAGCAGGTCTGCTCCGGCGCGACCGGGCACGCCGAGAGCGTGCGCGTGCTCTTCGATCCGAACCGTGTCAGCTTCGATGAACTGCTGGAGTACTTCTTCCAGTTCCACGATCCGACCCAGCTCAACCGCCAGGGTCCGGACTACGGCACGCAGTACCGCAGCGCCATCTTCGTCGCCAGCGACGAGCAGCGCGAGCAGGCGCTCGCCTTCATCGCAGCCCAGCAGGATGCCGACCGCTTCAACGGCCGCAAGATCGTGACGCAGGTGAACCCGCCGGCGATGTTCTACATGGCCGAGGAGTACCACCAGGACTACAACGCCAAGCACGGCCGCAGTTGCCCGCTTCCGGGGCACTGATCAGTGGGGGTCGGCGTCGTTGTCACGCTCGATCAGCTTCGCCCGCCACTCGACGGCCTTGACGTCGTAGCCGTTGCCGGGCTCGGCTTCGTGCCAGGCGGTGGAGAGGTCGTCGAGGTAGCCAATGATGCGCTGCGTCTGTTCGCGTCTGCCGCCACCGTCGAGACCGAGGAACTCACCCACCTGGCGTCGTCAGGCGTGAGTCCCACGTGGCGGCCGTGGTCTCGTGGCCCGCGTCCGGCTCCGTCGCGTGCCATGCCGTGTAGAGATCGACCAGATAGCCGATGACGCGCTGCGTCTGTTCGTGTTCCTCCCCAAGCGCGGTGACCAGGATGTCATAGGCCTGCCGCATTGCAGCCGCGGCTTCGGCATACTGTCGCAGGACCTGAAGGGCGCGGCCGCGCTTGCCGCGGAAGTTGCCGCAGAGCCAATGATCTTCGCCGAGAACGCGCGCGGCCCGCTCGACGGCATCGTCAATCAATGTGAGTGACTCCGTGCCCTGTTCAAGGTCGGCGAGAAGCAGCGCGAGGTTGCTCATCGCGATGAGTGTCGTCGGGTGATCCTCACCCAGCACCGACTGGCTGCCTGTGAGCGCCTCACGGAAAAATGGCTCCGCCTCATCGAGTCTCTCCAGACCGAGGAGCAGGAAACCAAGATTGGTCACCGCGGTGAGGGTGTTGGGATGGTCATCGCCAAGTACGCGGCGAGACCCTTGGAGCGCTTCGCGCAAGAGCACTTCAGCCTCTTCCAATCGACCCTGACCGCGCAGCAGGAATGCCATGCTGTTGATGGATGTCAGCGTGTCCGGGTGGTCGTCGCCGAGCACGCGTCGCCGCCGCTCCAGTGCCTCCCGGTAGTACGGCTCCGCGTCGTCGAGCCGACCCTGGCCACCGAGCAGGACGGCGAGATTGTTGATCGACGTGAGTGTCGCCGGGTCATCATCGCCAAGGATGCGACGGCTCCCTTCGAGGGACTCGCGGTAGTAGACCTCAGCGTCATCGCTGCGCCCCTGATCGCGTAACAGCGTTCCCATGTTGTTGATGGAGACGAGCGTATCGACATGATCATCGCCGAGCGCATCGCGGCGGAGTTGCAGCGCACGGCGCAGGTGTGGCTGGGCAAGATCGTAGATTCCGAGCCCGTAGTACGTCGTGCCAATGGTGGTACGAAGATCCGCCTCCGTGCGAGGATCGGTGATCTCTCCTTCGTCGAGCCGCGCCGCGGCGTCATCGAGCATGTCACGCAGCAGCGACGTGTTGCGGCCCTGCGCGACGGTGGGATTCACCGCTTCGATCATCGTCTTGAGGAAGTCAGTGACCTCGACGGCCCGCTGCAACTCGCGCTGCGTCTCGTCGGCGCGAACCTCGGCGAGTCTGCTCTGCTGATGAGCCTTGAACAGTCCGAAGCTGGTCCCGGCGAGCCCTCCCACCAGCAGAAGGAGAGCCGTAGCCGCGGCGAAGACGACGGTCTGGTTTCGACGGACGAACTTCCCGATGCGATACGTGGCGCGTGGTGGGCCAGCTTCCACGGGTTCGTTTGCGAGGTGCCGTTCGATATCGCGAGCGAGCGCGCTGGGGGTCTCGTACCGACGCGTGCGATCCTTCTCCATTGCGCGAAGGCAGATCCAGTCGAGATCACCCTTGATAGCTCGCGCCCGTGCGCGCTCATTCGACACTGCGTCCTCACTCGCGCCGAGCCGGGTGCTTGGGCGTGGTGGATCGACGTCCCGAATCAGCCGCCGCACTTCATCAAGGCTCCCGGTCCGCAGGTGTTTGGAGTCGAAGGGAAGTGCGCCAGTGAGCAGTTCGTACAGCAGGACACCCAGCGAATAGACATCCGTGCGGGTATCGACATCGACGCCACTCATCTCGGCCTGCTCGGGGCTCATGTACTCCGGCGTGCCGATCATCTGGCCGTGCTGCGTGAACGCCGGCGATTCTGTCAACGGCTGATTCGTGGCCTTGGAGATACCGAAATCGATGACTTTCGGCGTGGCCTGCCCACCTTCAACGGCGACGAGGATGTTGGTGGGCTTGATGTCGCGATGAATCACGCCCTTGGTATGGGCGTGCTGGATCGCGGCGCACACCTGGATGAACAGGTGCAATCGGGCGCGGAGGTTGAGTCGGTTGTTCGCGCAGTAGCCCGTGATCGGGTCGCCCTTGACGAGTTCCATCACGAAATAGGGCAAGCCTCGATCCGTCACGCCCGCGTCGAAGACTCGAGCGACACCGGCGTGATCCATCATTGCCAAGGCCTGTTCCTCGGCCTTGAATCGAGCGATGACAGCCTGCGAGTCCATGCCCGGCTTGATGAGCTTGAGCGCGACACGTCGCCGCATGGGCTCGGACTGCTCGGCGAGATACACGACGCCGAACCCACCCTCGCCCAGCACGCTGCGCAGGTGGTAGGGACCGATAGCCTTGTCGAGCATCACATCGCTCGGCGGCTCCAGGAACTCAGTCGGCGTGTCGTCGGTCATGCCACCCCCAGAGTACACCGGGAGGTGCGCGTCACCAGCAGGCGGGCGGCCAAATCCGCAGGCGCACCCATCGTCGGCACCGATGAGTCGAGCCCCACAGAAAACGCCCGCATCCCCATGGGACGCGGGCGCCGTCGTGTGTCGTGATGTCAGGTCCGGTCAGGGGATCAGGCGTCTTCGCCGACCTGCCAGCGCTTGAACGCGATGACGGAGCCGTCGGCGGGGACGAGCTCGCTGATCTTCTTGTCCGGGTCCTTGACGAACGGCTGCTCGACCAGTGCGAGATCCGCGTAGAGCTTGTTGACCTTGCCCTCGACCATCTTCTTGGCGATCTCCTCGGGCTTGCCCTGCTCCATGGCCATCTCGAGTGCGAGCTTGCGCTCCTTCTCGATGACCGACTCGGGCACGTCGTCGCGGGTGACGCCCTGGGGACGGGGCTGAGCCGCGGCGATGTGCATGCAGATGTCTCGCATCACCTCGTCACCGATGCCGCCCTGCCCCTGCAGCAGCACGGCGGTCTTGCCATCGTGGTGGACGTAGGAGCCGAAGACGGCATCGCCGGCGCCCTCGAGCTTGTGGATGCGGGCGATCGACAGGTTCTCGCCGGTACTGATCTTCATGTCCTCGAGGATGCCGTTCATGTCATCCGTCGGGGTGACGTCGCCGGCGCCCGCGCCCAGCGCCTTGCTGGCGATGGTGCGGGTCGCTTCGACGAAGCCTTCGTTCTTGGCGGTGAAGTCCGTCTCGGCGCGGAGCTCAACGATGACGGCGCTCTTGCCGTCGTCGGCGACGAGCACATCGACGCGTCCCTCACCGGCGGCCCGGTCGGTGCGCGTCTCCATCTTGCCCTTGAGCTTCTTGCGGAGGAAGTCCTCCGCTGCGTCGGCGTCGCCGTTGGTCTCCTGCAGCGCCTTCTTGCACTCCATCATCGACAGGCCTGTCTTCGCCCGGAGTGCCATCACTTCCTTCGCCGAGATCTGCGCCATCACGTCGTTTCTCCGATCCTTGCGGGGCACCGTCAGCCGGGCCCGCTGGTCAAGTGGTCTGAAATGTTCTGCTCAGGGCCCGTGCGGACCCGGGAAAGTTAGCTGTTCGGCTGCGCGGTGACGGCCTCGGTGGTGGGAGCAGCGGGGGTCTCGCCGCTCTCGGGCGCGTCATCGGGGCGGAACTGGGCCCGGCGGCTGCGACGCTGACCTCGCGGGGCGTCGGCGGGACGGGAGTTGGCATCACTCTCGGCAGCCTGGTCCTCGCGGTCGCCGCTCTCGGTGGTGCGCTGCTGGCGGCCATCGGTGACGGCAGCGCAGAGCTCACGGATGATGACGTCGATGGAGCGCATCGAGTCGTCGTTGCCGGGGATCGCAATGTCGGCGAGCTCGGGCTGGCCGTCGGAGTCGATCAGGCAGATCGTCGGGATGCCAAGCTTGCGCGCTTCCTGCAGGGCGTTGCCTTCGCGTCGCGTGTCGATGACAACGAGGCAGCCCGGCAGCTTCTCCATGTTGCGGATGCCGTCGAGGTTGCGCTTGATCTTGCGCATCTCGCGGCGGAGCTGGCTCTCCATTTTCTTGGAGTAGCTCTCGAAGTTGTCGTTCTGTTCGATCGCCTCGAGTTCCTCGAGTCGCTTGAGACGTGCGCGGATGGTGCGGAAGTTGGTCAGCGTGCCGCCAAGCCAGCGCTCGGTGACGCGGTGCATCTTGACGTCGGGGATGCGCTGGTCGAGGACTTCCTTGGCCTGGCGCTTGGTGCCGACGAAGCAGACGTCCTTGCCGCCCGCAACGACCTTGGTGACGAACTTCTTGGCCAGCAGCAGGCCCTTGATCGTCTCGCGGATGTCGATGATGTGGATGCTGTTGCGCTTGCCGTAGATGAACGGCGCCATCTTCGGGTTCCAGTTGCTGGTGCGCTGGCCGAAGTGGATGCCGGCTTCGATGAGGTCTTTGACGAGGGAATGCTGAGATTTGAGTTGTCCCGCCTTGGTGTGCGAGTGAGCAGGTTGAACATTGGTGGCATCACGTTCTTGAACGACGCGCGCACCCCTGACACCAAAATCATCAAGCTCACCACGTCGCGATGCCCAATAGAGTCGTTCAGCTTGCGCAGCGCTCAAACCAGTGACTTTGATGGTGTTCATTATGTGTCCCCATCTCTGTCGTTTGGCCGGATCCGAATCTCCCGAGGATTGGCTTCAGTGATGATCGCGATCTGTTTTGCAAGTCGATCGCGTTCATCCCGGCTCATCTCATGAAAGGATCGGTCGGTTAGAAGAACTACGTCCAGTTGTCCTTCTATCGTCGCCACGCCACCTTGCGGCGAGTCCTTCCCCACACTCAGATTGTCGTCAACCTCAAGGCTCTCGTTGTTGTCTTCTGACTCCTCGCCAGGTACGGCCGGATTGTTGCCGACCTGCTTTGGATGAACGGTGTTCAGCGGCGGGAGGACTCTGCGTTCGCCGAGTGGAGGTTGCACAAGCTCTGGCTGTCTCGTGAGATGTCGGTATAGTTTGAGGTACTGTTCCTCGCTCCACTCGAGTGGCTCGATGCTGGCAAAGGGCGCATAGTACGTCGCTCCCTGCAAGGGTTCGATTATGTGCTGTGAATCTGATCGATCAGATAAGATTGGGACAAATTTATTGTTGAGCCCGCCAGTATTGTAAATCTCCTGAACGGCAAGCATGCTCTCCCACTTCACCCCTAGGCCGTTAGGCTCGGACTGATCGAACTTGGCCATGTACTGCTTGGTGCAAACGACGAGGACCCAATCTGCACGCTTGATCTGATCGCGCATCCATTTGGGCCAACCTTGCTGTGGAGACTGAACGAACTGATCGCAGGTAGTCCTTACTCCCTCGGCGATCAGGCGTTCAGCGAGAGCGAGAATGGCAGCGCGCAAGTTGCCTGAGTCGTGTGAATAGCTGATGAATGTGCTTGAGTCGTCCACACTCGGATTCCGAGTCTACGGTTAAGGGGCTGGCAAGGTTAGTGCGATAGCAGGGGAGATGCAATGGTGAGAGAGTTCTCGCATCTCGACTCGTGCTTGCTTCGCCGGTCTTGAGAGGTGGTTACTCTCCACGTTTGCGCAGCAGTTTCCACAATCTTGTGTGTTTCCATCTCCGGTTGACCTCGCAGGCGGCTGTGTCAATCGCGACTCTCCGGTCTCGACGCTCACGCAATGTTATTCGGACATATCGATGTGAGAGCCGGAAGGCTGGGCTAGGGGAAACGCCCCGGAACGCAGATTTTTGAACGGCAGTCCCCCAGAACGTGAGAATCAGAGGGTCTTTCATCGTCGTGCTAGTGGAGAGAGGCCTCCCGGAAGTGCGTGTTCATGTGCAACACATTCTGGGCAAGGCGACAACCAGAGGATTGCCATGTCTCAACATCCAAACAAAATCCGTATAACGCCTGAGTCGCTTGAAGAGTTCGAATCCGCAAGCCTTGGCAAGCGCGGCGTTGATTGGGAAGACAGTGATGACCAAATCACCGATCCAAACGGTTCGCTTCGGAAGATTCTGAAATCCCCGGAGACCGTCAAGGCGATCGAGGATTTCTTCAGCGAGACGCGCAACCACAACCCATAGCGTGGTGCGGCATCTCCATGAGACGCTTCATCGGTTGTCGCCGCCGGCAATGAGCTCATGCGCTCGCGTTGACACACCCGCGGCACCGATTCTCAAACATCCCCTCACCGCCCACCACGATGTCCTCTTTGGAGTCGAACAGGCGGACGGTGTGGACTGCCGGGCGGCCGCAGATCGTGCAGGCGCCGATGGTCTTGGTGACGTCGTCGGCCTCGATCAGCAGCCGGGCCATCTCCGCGAAGGGTTCGTTCAGGCTCGTCCGGTCCAGCCCGGCCAGGATGACGCGGTGGCCCTCCCTGAGCAGGTCCATCACGGCGCTGTGCAGACCCTCCATGAAGAAGTGGGCCTCGTCGAGGCCGACCACCTCGGCGTCGGCCTCTCTGGCCAGCGGGAGCATCTCCGCGGGACTGGTGATGGTCCGGGCGGTCAGGCTGCGGCCGTAGTGGGTCGTCAGATCTGTGGGGTGGTAGCGATCGTCGATGGTGGGCTTGAGGGGCAGGGCGGTGTAGCCGTGGACCTCGGCCCGGGCCAGGCGGTGGATGAGCTCGGTGGTCTTGCCGGTGAACATCGGGCCGCAGATCACTTCCAGACGGCCGAGCGGGGGGTGGTTGGGGTCTGGGTGGTAGGTCACGGCGAGGATGGTACAGATCGGGGCGTTGAGGTGATGGGCCGGCGCGGGTACCATCTGGCCGCTCTTTCACTGAGGGCCGCTCGCGACGGATCGGGTGATTTCGTGAGGCGCGGGCACGGGTTCTTCCTGCGGCAGGAAGAGTCTGGCTCAGAAGGGGCAGCCGCGGTTCTGCGAGCCTGCCGTCGGGCTGATTCAGCCTGATGGTCGGTGTCTCCGGCTGTGCCGGACGCATGCCGCGTGTTTGACGTGGTTTGTGGTTCGGACAAGGCAGCAACAGGAGACGCAATCGCCCGTCCGCGAGCGCCGGTTCACGCATTGGGTTTGCTTGGCCCGTGGTGTAATGGCAGCACTCGTGGTTTTGGTCCATGCAGTCCAGGTTCGAGTCCTGGCGGGCCAGCTTTCGCACCGGCGCAGACGGGCGAGGCGACGCGCAGACACATATGACAGCACTCTCGGCCATCATCCTTGCCGCTGGCAAGGGCAAGCGCATGCAGAGCGACCTGCCGAAGGTCGCGCACGAAGTTGCCGACCGCGCCATGGTGCGCTGGGTCGCCGAGGCGTGCGCCGAGGCGGGGTGCGAGCGCATCGTGCTCGTGGTCGGGCACGGCCAGGACATCGTGCGCGGCATCTTCGAGGACTGGCCCGCCGATGCGCCTTCCATCGAGTACGCCGTGCAGGACGAGCAGCTTGGCACCGGGCACGCCGTGCAGTGCGCACAGCCGCTGTATGCCGACGACATGGGTGGCGACGTCTTCGTGCTGGCGGGCGACGGTCCGCTGATTCGTTCCGAGACGCTTGCGCAGCTGCACGATCAGCATCGCACGTCCGGGGCTCGGGCGACGATGGCAACGAGCGTCATCGAGGATCCGACCGGGTACGGGCGCATCGCGCGCGATCGCGATGGCCGGTTCGCGGCGATCGTCGAGCACAAGAACTGCACGCCGGAGCAGCTTGAGATTCGTGAGATCAACCCGTCGTACTACTGCTTCACGACACAGGCGATGTT
Source organism: Planctomycetota bacterium (assembly GCA_039818905.1). GTDB lineage: Bacteria > Planctomycetota > Phycisphaerae > Phycisphaerales > UBA1924 > JBCBTA01. The sequence continues at coordinate 4,241 of JBCBTA010000016.1, read as the reverse complement.
CGACGGCCTGCAGCGCGTGCAGCGCGACGAGAACTCGGGCGAGTGGTTCCTGACGGACGTGCCGGGACTGTTGCTTGCGTCCGGTGGACGGGTCGAGGTGATCGACGCGGTCCCGCCGGAGGATGTGCTTTCGATCAACACGCCGGACCAGCTTGCGGACGTGGACCGCGTGCTGCGCAGCCGCCTCGGCATGCCGGTGGGGAAGGACTGACGTGGCCTGGGACGATGCCAACGAGCTGAAGGTCTTCGCCGGTCGGCATGCGATCGATCTGGCAGAGCGCGTGTGCGAGCACCTGGAGATCCCGCTCGGCAGCGCCCGCACCGAGGTGTTCCCCGACGGTGAGCTGATCGTGCACACCGAGGAGGACGTGCGCGGGCGCGACTGCTTCGTCATTCTCTCGACGTGCGATCCGGTCAACGACAACCTGATGGAGCTGCTGATCTTCGCCGACTCGCTGCGCCGCGCATCGGCGCGTCGGATCACGGCGGTCGTGCCGTACTTCGGCTACGCGCGGCAGGATCGCAAGGAGCGCGGGCGCACGCCGATCACGGCGAAATTGACCGCGAACCTGATCACCACAGCTGGATATACGCGCGTGCTGGCGCTCGATCTGCACGCGGCCCAGATCCAGGGCTTTTTCGACCTGCCGGTGGATCACCTGACCGCCGGCGCGATCTTCCATCGCCACTTCAGCGAGAGCCCGCTGGAGGACCTCGTCGTGGTGAGCCCGGACGTCGGCAACGTCAAGGTGGCCAATCAGTACGCGGCGCTGCTCGGCGGCGAGCTGGCGATCATTCACAAGAAGCGGCTGTCGAGCGACTCGGTGCAGTCGAGCACGATCATTGGTGACGTGCAGGGCCGCACGGTGCTGATGGTGGACGACATGATCTCCACGGGCAGCACCATCTGTGAGGCGGCCACCCTGCTCAAGGCGAACGGGGCAGGCAGGATCCTGGTCGCGGCGACGCACGCGGTGCTGGTGGGCAACGCGCTGGAGAAGCTGGCGGCGAGCCCGATCAGCGAACTGGTGGTGACGAATTCGATCCCGCCCGGGGATCGCTTCGAGCCCATGAAGGACAGAGTCAAGGTGCTGTGCGTCGGCAAGCTCTTTGCGGACGCGATCAGCCACATTCATCACAACAAGTCAGTGAGCGCTTTGTTCCGGCAGTTTGCCGAGACGAAGCGCTGAGTTGAAACACAAGGGCGGTGGGTCCGCCTCGACGGAGACGAACGATGCAGAGCAAGCACACATTGGAAGTGAAGCGCCGTGAGAAGACGGGCTCGCGCTACGCACGCCGCGAGCGTGAGCTGGGCCGTCTGCCCGCCGTGCTGTACGGGCACGGGCAGAATCCGGTGTCGCTGTCGCTGGACGCGAAGGAGGCGGTCCGCTTCTTCGAGCAGGGTGAGCGCGTGTTCACGATCGAACTGAAGGAGGAGAAGGCCAGCCAGACGGTGCTCCTCAAGGACATTCAGTTCGATTACCTCGGCACGAATGTGATCCATGTTGACCTGACGCGCGTGGACCTGACCGAAGAGGTCGAGACGTCCGTGGCAGTGAACCTCGTCGGTGAGGCAAAGGGTCTGAAGACGGCCGGTGCCGTGATGACCACGCCGACGACGTCCATCACGATTCGCACGACGGTCGCGGCTCTTCCGGAGCAGATCGATGTGCGCATCGACGACGTCGATGCCGGCGACACGTTTACGGCGGGCGACATCACGCTGCCCGACGGGATCACGCTGGTGAGCGACGTCGAGGATGTCATCGCCCGCATCGCGATCAAGGCCGAGGAGGATCTCGACGCCGAGTCCGAGGACGTGGCGGCCGAGTCGTCCGAGCCCGAGGTCATCACCGAGAAGAAGAAGGAAGAAGACGGGGAGTGAAGTTGATCGTCGGTCTTGGCAATCCGGGTCCCGAGTACCAGCGGACGCGTCACAACGTCGGCTTCATGGTGCTCGACCGTCTCGCGGCGCGGCATGCGCCGGGAGGGATCCCGCGCCAGAAGTTCGGAGGTCTGACGCTGGAATCGCGTCTGACGCCCGGGCGCGGCGGGGGATGGGGCGCCAGGCCCGCGTCGGACGAGGAGCAGGCGGAGGTTCCCGTGCTGCTGCTCAAGCCGATGACGTACATGAACCGGTCGGGACAGTCGGTGGGCGAGGCGGTGCGCTTCTACAAGCTTGATCCTGCGACGGACGTGCTTGTGGTGGTGGACGAGATCGCGCTGCCGGCTGGTCAGATCCGTCTGCGGGCCAAAGGCTCCGCCGGCGGGCACAATGGGCTGAGCGACATTCAACGTGCGCTCGGCACGAGTGACTACGCGCGGTGCCGCGTCGGCATCGGGCCCCGGGACGAGTTCATCACCCAGCACGACTTCGTGCTTGGACGCATCCCCGCGGAGCAGGCCGAGCTGCTCGAGCCTGCGATGGACGCTGCAACCGACGCCGCGACGCTCTGGGCGACCGGAGGGATCGACGCGGCGATGAATCGATACAACGCGCCCGCCTCGACCAATGGCGACACGGCGCAGAACGACGGACAGTAGAGAAAGGTGGATTGGATATGGGCGCTTCCAAGGGAAGGCAGTACAACTACGAGGCGATGTTCCTCTCCCCGCCCACGGCGGGTCCGGCACTGGAGGAGCTTCTGTCGCACATCAAGGAGATCCTCGACAAGGCCGGCGCCGAGGTGATCGCGCTGCGCAAGTGGGACGAGCGACGTCTCGCCTTCGAGATCAAGAAGAACAAGCGCGGCCTGTACCTGCTCGCGTACTTCTCCTGCGATCCGGCAACCGTGTCGGAGATCGAGCGACTGAGCAACCTCTCCGAGCAGCTGCTCCGGGTGATGGTGCTCCGCGCCGATCACCTGACCATGGAGGAGATGCAGTCGGCCGACGCTCGCGAGGAGCTGGCAACCGAGGCAGCGCTGCGGGCATCGGAGCAGCACGAGGAAGAGACCGCCGAAGCGTCCGCGTGACGCGGAAGGAGAAGCCGGCATGGCTGGCAGTTACAACAAGGTCCTGCTGATGGGCAATCTGACGCGCGACATCGAGCTGCGCCAGCTGCCCTCCAACATGGCCGTCGCCAACATCGGGCTTGCCGTCAATCGTCGCTACCGCACGAAGGATGGCGAGAACCGTGAGGAGACGACCTTCATCGACTGCGAGGCCTACGGCCGCACCGCCGAGACGATGAGCCAGTACCTCCGCAAGGGGCGACCGGTCTTCATTGAGGGGCGGCTGAAGCTCGACCAGTGGGAGGATCGTCAGAGCGGCCAGAGCCGCAGCAAGCTCAAGGTCGTCATCGACAACTTCCAGTTCGTGGACAGCCGCGAAGGTGGTGGTGGCGGCGGTGGCGGTCGGTCCTCCGGCGGGGCCGGAGCCGGCTACGAGCCTGCTGCTGCCAGCCATCAGCCCATGACCGAGGACGACATTCCCTTCTGAGTCGTCCTCTCGGACGCCCTTCCGGAGTCCCGCTCCGGAAGTCACCTCGATGTTCCCGTCTGACGCACCTCTTCGAGGTGACTATGCTGGGACCCCGCGCCGGGTGGCGCGATCGTTCGTTGGGGCCCTTCGGGCTCCTCAACTTGCTTCTGAAAGGACAGCGAACCATGGCCAGGACCATTGATCTTCTGCTCACTGAGAACGTCGATAACCTCGGGATTGTCGGCGACGTCGTGAAGGTGCGTCCCGGGTACGCCCGGAACTTCCTGCTTCCCCGTGAGCTGGCGACGACGCCGACAGAGGAGCGCATTGCTGAGCTTGCCGCCCGCCGCGCCGAGGCGGAGAAGGAGCTCGCCGAGCTCCGCAAGCAGCGTCAGTCGATGATCGAGCGTCTGGAAGGACACGAGATCACGCTGCAGCGCTCCTGCAACGATCAGGGTCTTCTATACGGCTCGGTCACCCAGCACGACATCGCCGTCGCGCTCAATGACGAGGGCTTCGAGGTCCGTGACCGCGACGTCCGTCTCGGCCAGACGATCAAGCGTCTGGACTCCTACGAAGTGCTCGTCAAGCCCGAGCAGTCGCTCGAGGCCACGATCAAGGTCTGGGTCGTCGCTGACCGCGAGATCGAGATCGATGAGCGCGAGGAAATGGAGTTCGACAACGAGGGCAACCTCATCGAGCGTCCCTCCCGCGACGAGCAGCCTGAAGAGGCTCCCGCCGCGGACGCCGAAGAAGCCAAGACCGACTGAGCTTCAACCGAACGATCAGCGTCCGCCGGTCTTCATCGGCGGATCGAT
>JBCBTA010000015.1:0-17437 GCA_039818905.1 Planctomycetota bacterium | reverse complement strand
GGAGCAGCCCGCCGACCAGACGCCGCCGCGCCTGCCCCATGGCCGGTGCGACGATGCAGATCAGCGGCGGCACGCACAGCAGCAGCGCGTCCGGCGCGAGGACACCGAGCGTGGGCACGACCGGGCGAGCCGCCAGTGTCGCGATGGCGGCGGCCAGCGGCGGCTCATCGAGGGCGTTGGCGATGCGCATGGCGTCGAGCACCGCGCGCCCGATGAACGCCATCGTAAAGGAGGCGAGGGCCAGTGGTGCCGTCATGCAGATCCATGCAAGGACGCGCATGTGCTGCACCCGAGGTGCGCGAAGGCTGCGCAGGCACATGAGCAGGGCAACGATCGCAGCAGCGCCTGCGCCCTCCGGCCAGCCTCCGGCCCGGTACAGGAGAACCCCGACACCTGCGCCGCACGCGAGCGCTGCGCCCACCGCAAGCGGGCTTGCGCGACCGGTCTCGTCCTCATCCTGCATGAGCCAGACCCACGCGAGACCACTGAGGATGACGAGGTTTGCATCCACGAGGCCGATGCGCCCCGCCAGCGCCATCAGCAGGAGCAGAAGCCCCGGGGCGAGCGCTGCCGCACTGCGCTTGAGGCTGGCCCGGGCCATGGGATCGGAGTCCTGGAGGATCAGGAATCCCAGCCACGCCATGGCGACGAGGGCGGGGAGGCCTGCAAGCACCCACAGGGCGGGAAGTCGTGCGTTGACGTTGGGGATCAGGAAGCCGGCGGTGACGCCGGCTGTGACGAACAGCACACAGACAGCCGATCGGCCCGGCCGCGCAGGGAGTGCGGCGATCGCCACGATGAGCAGCGCGAGGAGCAGATCGATCATGAGCGTGCGTCCGGACGGCCGGTCACACGAGTCTGGCAGGTCCATCACCCGCCAGCTTGCTCAGAACGTTCTGATGCATCGTGCCGACCTGCTGCACCGTCAAATCGAGTGTCAGCGCAATCTCTTCCGCAGACATGTTCTCGACGTACTTGAGAATGATCAGCAGGCGCTCGGTTTGTGATAGACGCTGCATGATCGCCGAACGAATGGATCGCAGTATGCCGCGATCGACCGGCGCCTCGGTCTGATCAGAACCGGTGTTCAGCGTCCCCGCAGGAGAGTGCGACATCGCGCTCTTCATGGTCAACCTCCATGACCTTCGCTCGCGCAGTTGCGAGCACCGACCCCATCCTTGGGTCGCGCACAGCATAGCAAAGGGTTTGGGAAAGCGCCAGGACGAACTTTGCATCAAGCGGGCGGCCCATGACCATGGGCGAAGCTAGACTGACGTTGGCTGACATGTCCCTCTGGAGGAACCGATGGCGCAGACCCCTTCGACGATGCAGGAACTTGGCACGCCGGCCCCCCACTTCACGCTCCCGGACCCCAGCGGCGTGGAACACACGATGGCGGAGTTTGCCGACGCCAAGGCGCTGCTGGTGATGTTCATCTGCAACCACTGCCCGTTCGTCAAGCTGCTCGCCCCGGCTCTGGCGGATTTCGCCAGGGAGTACCAGGCCAAGGGACTGGCAGTCGTCGCAATCCAGTCCAACGATGTCGCGAACTACCCCGATGACGGCCCGGAGAAGATGGCCGAGGAAATCGCCGAGCGCGGCTACACCTTCCCGTACCTCTATGACGAGTCGCAGGAAGTCGCCAAGGTGTACCGGGCCAGCTGCACCCCGGACTTCTTCCTGTATGACGGCGAGCGGCGCCTTGCCTATCGAGGTCAGTTCGACGGGGCTCGACCGGGCAATGGCGTGGACGTCACGGGCGAGGACATGCGCCGGGCGGCAGATGCCGTGCTCGCCGGACGCGATGTGCCGGGTGATCAGAGCCCGAGCATCGGCTGCAACATCAAGTGGAAGTCCGGCAACGAGCCGGACTACTACGGCTGAGGACGTTCCACGCACCAGCGAGTAGGGAGCGCCGATGGCCCCGGCGACACCGAAACGCAAGCGGACCCGGCGGGACGAGTGGTGGCGGCGGCTAACGGCCTCCTTCCGTGTGCTTCCCGACACCGTGATCATCGGCGGGCAGAAGTGCGGCTCAACGTCGCTGTTTCATCATCTGGTGCAGCATCCGGCGGTCCTCGGGCCGGTGACGGGCCAGAAGGAAGTTCACTTCTTTGACCGGCCGTGGCTGAGCACCACCTGGTATCGACAGCGCTTCCCGAGCCGATCGCGGGTGCAGGCGCTCGCCCGAGAGACGGGCACCACACCCCGAATCCTCGAGGCAACGCCGTACTACCTCGCACATCCCACCGCGGCTGCGCGGATGCGCCGAACGCTGCCCGACGCCCGTCCCATCGCGATCCTCCGGGACCCCGTCGAGCGGGCGTTCTCCCAGTACAAGGCGTCCCGCCGCGGCGGGTACGAGCCCATGGCGACGTTCGAGGAAGCCCTCGATGCTGAGCACGATCGTGTTGCTGCGGCTGAGCGCATGCTGATGGAGGACGAAACCGCACGATCGAAGGAACACCAGCAGTTCTCGTACATGCTGCGAGGCGACTATGCCACGCAGCTCGAACGGTGGTTCTCGGCCTTCGGACGCGAGGGTGTGCTGGTGCTGTTTCTGGCCGAGCTGCGCTCATCGCCGGAGCAGCTGTCGCGACAGCTCGAGTCGTTTCTCGACCTGCCGCACCATGAGGCCACGGCCTTTCCGCGTGAGCGAAGCGCTCCATCCAAGCAGGACGCCCTCGCCATGTCGGAGGGGACCCGTGCCCGCCTGCGCGAGCACTTCGCGCCGCACAATGCGCGACTGTCCGAACTACTTGGCCGCTCACTGCCCTGGGACTGACTCGCTACACCGACGACGGCAGGTTCAGCGTCGCGTCTTCGGCCCGGACATCGCCCGCCAATGTGCGCCAGTGCTCGACTGTGATCGCGTACCGCTCGTGATCACACCAGACCCCACCGATCTCGACGAGCTTGGGTGAGAATCCCTCGTACCGCATGCCGCAACGGGTGGCGAGTGCGATCGATCTCTCGTTCCCAGGCTGAATGCACGCTTCCACGCGATGGAGCTGCAGACCCATGAACGCGAACCGCACCGTCATGCGCATGGCCTCGGTCATCAACCCCTGCCCTTCGAACGGAGCACCGAGCCAGTAGCCGAGATTGGCCGACTGCAGTTTCCTGCGGAGGATGTTCGAGATAGCGATACGCCCTGTGATCGCGCCATCCTCGGCACGGCAGACGAATAGCTTGTGCGAATCGCCGGTACGCGTCTCACTGATACACATGCGCCACAGCGCATCATGCTCTCGAGGCATGGGAGCGTACTGCTCGAGGAAGTCCCGGCTGCCATCGATGAGCGCGATGATCTCGTCGCGATCAGCCCGCGTGGGATAGCGCAGGATCGTGCGCGCACCAACGGCGACGACCTCATCCCGAGACATGCACGACGACCTTACGGCTGTGGCTGCGCCGGCGATGTTCCCACAGGTAGATCCCCTGCCATGTGCCGAGCACCATGCGGCCCTGCGACACGGGGATGGCCAGCGAGGTCGCGGTCAATGCACCCTTGATGTGCGAAGGCATGTCATCAGGACCCTCAGCGGTGTGGGTGAAGGCTGGGTCATGCTCGGGGACCAACCGGTCGAGCCACGCCTCCAAGTCCGCCTGAGCCGATGGATCGGCGTTCTCCTGGATGACAAGGCTCGCCGAGGTGTGTCGGACGAAGACCGTGCACAGCCCATCGCCGACACTTGCCAGAGCGACGATCCGGGCCACCTCAGAGGTGATCTCAAGCATGCCCTTGCCGGGCGTCTGAATCGTGAGCGTTTCCACCATGACCCCGCCAAGCGTACCGCGGCGAGAGGGACTATGGTTGCCTTCCCCCACCCCGGGATGGAGTAGATGCATGCCGACGGAAAGTTCAACGATCAGAGAGCCCGTTCTGCCGGAGGTCGCGATGCACGTGCGTCGCCCCAATGACCCGGCGACAGCGGTCGTGACCAAGAACGAGATCTGCACCGCCAGCCGCAAGGCCGCGGGCTTCGTGCGCCACATCGAGATCGATCTCGCGGGCACCGGTCTGGAGGGCACGTGTGTGCCCGGGCAGTCGATCGGCATCATCGCACCGGGCGAGGACGCCAAGGGCAAGCCGCACCGCGTGCGCCTGTACTCGCTGGCATCGCCCACGGCAGGCGAAGGCAACGACGGTCAAGGTCGCGTCGTCAGCACGACGGTGAAACGCCTGGTGGACGAGCACTGGGAAGACGGCTCGCTCTTCCTCGGCGTCGCGTCCAACTACTTGTGCAGCCTGCAGCCGGGTGATGAGGTGAAGGTCAGCGGCCCCAACGGCAAGCGGTTCGTGCTGCCGGAGCACCCGGAGGATCACGACTACGTCTTCATCGCCACCGGCACCGGCATCGCACCCTTCCGCGGCATGGTGCTCGATCTGCTCGGACGGCAGACCACCAGCAGCATCACCCTGCTCATGGGCGCACCGTACGCGACCGACCTGCTGTACCACCAGTTCTTCGAGGAACTCGCCCGGACCCACGAGCAGTTCAACTACGTCACCGCCATCAGCCGCGAGACGCAGTCCGACGGCGAGGGGCGGCTGTACGTGCAGGACCGACTCCGAACCCACAAAGAGCAACTCCTTCCGGTGCTGCAGAGCGAGCGGACCCTGATCTATGTCTGCGGCATCGCGGGCATGGAGCTCGGCATCTTCAAGACGCTGACCCGGGAGTACCCCGAAGAGGTCAGAGCGCAGTACCTGCGCGTCGATCCGGAGGCGATGGAGGACATCGACGGGTGGAATCGCAAGATGCTGCACAAGCAGATCGCAGCGACGCGGCGGATGCTGCTCGAGGTCTATGCCTGAGCAAAGCCGCGCTGCCAACGGCCCGATAGCCACGAAGTCGGCCATGGATGGTCCGACGGAACGCCTCGGCCGGAGAGCACGCGATGGCAAGCATCCTCGTCGTGGACGACTCGACCCTGACCCGTTCCATCGTGCGTCTGGCGCTGCGTGCCGAAGGGCACACCGTCACCGAGGCACGCGATGGCATCGAGGGCATCCGTGTTGCCGAACAGCTGCATCCCGACCTCGTCATCGCGGGACTGACGCTGCCGGCCCTCGGCGGCGTCGAGATGCTGCGTGATCTGCGCGACGCCAGCGCGGACGCACCCTTCGTCGTCCTGTCCGAACCGGTGACCCAGGGAACGCGCGATCAGTGCACTGCACTGGGTGTTGTCGCGATGCTGGACCGTCCTGTGGATGGCACGATGCTCAGAAAGACGATCGGTGCCGCACTGCCGCAGGCGTGATCACGTACCTTCGATGCTGACGAGTTCGAGCTCGAAGACGAGCGTCGAGTTGGCCGGGATGCCTCGACGGGCACGCGAACCGTACCCAAGGTCGGACGGCACGATGAGCCAGCGCTTCTCGCCGATCTTCATCTGCGGCACGACCTCTTGCCATCCACCGATGAGCTGCTTCAGCGGATAGGTCAGCGGGTTGCCAGGAGTGTTCTCGTCGCCGCGAGACGTCTGCAGCATGGTGCCGTTGGTGAGCCACAGGGTGTAGTGGAAGGTAATGGTGTCATCGATGGTGGGCGATGCGCCCTGACCATCGGCGGCGACGATGTAGCACAGACCGCTGTCCGTGACGACGCTCTTTTCGACGTCCACGTCCTTCTTCTTGAGGATCTCCAGACCCTTGTCCACCTGCGCCTGCTGTGCGGCCTTTCGCGCCGCGATGGCCAGATCCTTGTACTCCTGGGCCTGGGCGGCGGTGATGACTTCGGCGCTCTCGATGATCTGCGCCTCGGTGGGAACGTTGGCCATCTGACCACCGTCGGCCGTGCGGGCGTTGCTGGTCTTCACGGCGGCGATGGCATCGACGACGTCCATGCCGTAGATCACCTCGCCGAAAACGGCGTAGGCCGCGCCGCCGGTCTGCGGGCGGGCCATGTCCAACGGTGCATTGTCAACGAGGTTGACGAAGAACTGGCTTGTCGCGGAGTTGGGGTCGTTGGTGCGAGCCATCGACAGCGTGCCACGCGTGTTCTTGAGCCCGTTGTTCCACTCGTTCTCGATGCCGGCGCGCGTGTCCTTCTTGACCATATCGACGGTGAAGCCGCCGCCCTGGATCACGAAATTGGGCACGATGCGATGGAAAATGGTGCCGTTGTAGAACTCGGCCTCGACGTAGTCGATGAAGTTCTTGACGGTGATCGGCGCCTTCTCGCGGTTGAGCTCGATGATGACGTCACCTGCGGTGGTGGACATCTTCACGTAGGCCGGAGATGTGTCCTTGGCCGCTCCGCTGGACGACTCGTCCTGTGCGAACGTCGCGCCCGTGACGACGAGCATGCTTGAAAGTGCGGCCAGAGCAAGGATCAGCAGTTTGCCGGTCATGAAGTCTCTCCATCTCGTTGTGAGGAGCGACATCCTAGCAGGGCGATCCGGCGCGGTCAGGCCGTCGCGGTATCGCTCCGGAACAGCCGCGCCGCGATGAGGAAGCTCACCACCCCCATCCCCAGCAGGACCGCGCAGGCGGGCAGCATCTCACCCAGTGCGTAGCCACGCCAGATGGCACCCTCCAACGCCAGGATGGCCCACTTGAACGGGCTGACCGACGCCCCCACGCGGACCCAATCCGGCATGAATGCCAGTGGCACACCTGCGCCACCGACCAGCGCCAAGACCAGCAGCACGGCTCGGGCAAGTCCCTCCGACCCCGCTTCCGTCTTGGAGACGACCGCCAGCAGCATCATCAGGCCGACGAATCCGACGCACGCGCTCAGCACGGCGAGCCCGAGCATCACCCATGAGTCAGGGACCACGCCGAATGCCAGCCGACCGACCAGCAGCAGCAGCGCCTGCACCGCCAGCGCGGTCAGGAAACAGCCGAGCGCCTTGCCGCCGAGCACATGGGCCCGGGACAGCGGCGCCATGAGCAGCCGCGACAGCGTGCCACGCTGGCGCTCTCCAGCCACGAGCGAACCGAAGCCCGTGACCACACCGAGCAGTCCCCATGCACACGCCTGCGGAAACGTGATATCGAACGCGGAGCGCGGCCCTTCACGATCGACGGACTCAACGGCACTGAAGTCGATCGAGATCGGACTGAATGTCCCATCACTCGATGACGCGGTGGCCTCGTCGCCCGCCTCTTGCTCGACGGAGTCGATCAGGTTGTCGGCCGCCGCGAGAAACGTCGAGAAGACCAGCCGCTGCGCGGGGTCAACATCGTCATCCTCGGCGAGCGCCCGGCGAAGGTCATCGACGGTCGAACGGGCGGTCTCCGATTCGGCGAACTGCTCGGCGAGCAGCTCGAACAACATCCCGGTGACGCTGCCCTCGATCATGCCTGTCGTCATGCCCGCGCCGGGATCGACGACTCCCTCGACGCGGATGCCACCACCGAGAACGAGCTGCTCGTATGCAGCACCAAATCCTTCAGGCACGATGAGCACCGCACGCTGCTGTCCCCGGCGCACGGCATCAGTCGCCATGTCGCTCGATTCGAACGTCGTGATCGTGAATGACGACGATGTCTGCAGCTTCTCAAGCAGTGCGGCGGACTGCTCGGATGCATCCTGATCAACCCAGCCCACCGAGATTCCCGACGGGCCGCTGCCGGTCGCGCCGGCGAAGATCAGGCCGAACAGGATGCCGAAGATGGCCGGGAAGATGAAGATGAAGAAGAAGCCCACGCGATCGCGCGCCAACAGGCGAATGTCCTTCAACGCGATGGCGAGCGCGGCACGCATCAGTCGCGCAGGCTCCGTCCGGTGAGCGACAGGAACACGTGCTCGAGATCGGGTCGTTCGACGTGGACCGACGTCGTTCCCTCCGCCGCCAGAGCGTGTGACAGCACGACCATCGGCTCAGGCGTGGGCGTGGACTCCCATGCACCGTTGCGCTCGATGCGCACGATGCTGTCACCGCCGTGCGCATGGATCAGTCCATCAACGGTATCGATGGCCAGCACCCTCCCACTGTCGATGATCCCCACACGATCACACAGTCGCTGCGCCTCCTCCATGTAGTGCGTCGTATAGATGATGGTCGTCCCACGTTCCCGCAGGGATCGGATGATGTCGAAGATGGCGTTGCGCGACTGCGGATCCACGCCGACGGTCGGCTCGTCCAGCATGACCAGTGGCGGCTCGTGCATGAGGGCCGCCGCGAGATTCAGCCGCCTCTTCATGCCACCGGAATACGCCTCAACGCGATCGTCGGCACGGTCGCTGAGTCCCACCATGTCCAGCAGCGCCGATGCCCGTGCACGGGCCGCTCGTCGGTCACTGCCGTAGAGTGTGCCGAAGAACGTCAGGTTCTCCGTCGCGGTCAGCGTGTCGTACAGCGCCAGCGTCTGCGGCGCAAGGCCGATCCGAGAGCGCACCGTGGGGTTGATCGGCTGGCCCAGACCCTCCATCTCGATGGACCCGGCGTCCGGCGCGAGCAGACCCGCGGCCATACGGATGGTCGTCGTCTTCCCGGAGCCGTTGGGCCCGAGCAGTCCGAAGATCTCGCGCTGCTCGAGACGAAAGGAGATCCCATCGACAGCTGTCGTCTGGCCGAACGACTTGCGCACATTGTCGAGGGACAGCATGGCGCGAGACTAGCCGAGGTGCGATGCCCGGGCAACACGCCTACGCAGCGACGGGATAAGCATCGGCGATGGTCGAAAGGCGGCTGGGTCGTCCCTTGCCGATCCCGAAGAGCGCGATGCCGTTGGTGTCGCGATCCACCCAGATCGGGCCCCGCAGATCCTTGCGAATGCGGTAGCCATCGTCGCCGAACGTGATGCGCGTTCCGGCATGAATCATGTTCTGCGCCGAGAGCCGAGTCTTCAGCAACAGGCGGCTGCGCTGCCGAAACAGGCGCTCCCTGCATGCGTCGCACCGCTCCAGCCGATGTCCCAGGGCGTCGATCTCGGTCTGCATGGCCTCGGCGGCCCCCGCACCGGCAACCTGCAACAGCGTGGTAAGTTCCGCGCGCCGAGAGGTCGCGGCTCGGCGGATATCGTCGAGGCGTTGTAGGCGTGCGTCGATCTCGGGAGCGGCGCCAAGCACGACCTCCGTCTGCACTGATGCGGGGCTGCCCACCGCCGCGAGCAGTACCGTGCCGCGGCAGCGCAGCGTGCCACCGATCAGCCGACCGTTGGGCGCATCGACGTTGCCATGCACCAACGTGGTGCAGTTGATGATCTCGCGGGCGACTCGGAGCGTGCCGCCGCACTCGATGGTTGCCGCATCCGCGTAGCGCAAGACCAGATCGGCCCCGGCGCGGATCGATGCATGCCCCCGACCTGCCACGCCTCCCAGCGCAGCGAGGTTCCCGCCGCTGCGCACCTGGGCGGCCTCGATCAATCCGAGCACTTCAAGATCATGCTCGGCGGCGACCTGGAAACGATCGCGGATGCCGCGGCAGACGCTGATCTCACCCGAGAAGTCGATGTTGCCCGTCGAGAAGTCCACGTCACCGGCGATCTGCAGATAGCGGCGCACGGAAGCCCGCAGACCTTTGCGACTGAACACACCTTCGACGGCGGCCACCAGACGACCATCCTCTTCGAGGCGGATCGAGTCGTCGATCTGCGGACGCGCCGGCGTGCCAGCACGTGCGGGGATGACGGCGCCGAGCACGGTCGTCCCCGGGGTGCCCGCCTTCGGCTGCTCGACATGCCCAAGGACATCACCCGGCGCGACCATGGTCAGCGAGCGCTGCTCGTAGAAGGAGACAGGATCGTCCTCATCCGACTCGCGAGCGTCCGGCGTGTCGCCGATCTCGTCGGCATCGAGCCAGTGCACGATGCCATCGTCACCCTTCCGAGCGGGCACGGCGTGCGCGACCATGGCGTAGGACTGACGTCCCGGTTCATGACTCTCGAGCAGCACATCGACGGCATCGTGGACGTCCTGGGAGATGACGACACCCGCGCTGGTGAGAGCATCGATACATGCCTCATGGGAGGTCATGGCCGACGGAGCCGCGGCATCGAGAACGAGCTGCGCGCGCGAATGGTCGCGGGTGATCACCACCCGGATGAGCTGTTCGCTGTCGCCTGTCGTCATGGCATCGCCTCAGCCGGATGCGCCGTGAGCCCCGAGTGTCTCGCGGATGCGCTGATACAGCACATCGAGTGAGAAGGGCTTCGTGACGTACGTATCGACGCCGGCATCCATTGCCGAGCGAGTCGTGGGTGCATCGTCCAGAGCCGAGAGCATGACGATCGGCGCCGTGCATCCGGCTGCGCGCATGCGGGCGGTGACGCCAACCCCATCATGCCGCGGCATCTCGCGATCAACGATCACGAGGTCGTAGTCGCTGCGGCCGGCAGCGCACAATGCTTCGGCGCCGTCGGACGCCTCGGCGATCTCATGGATACCAAGCTGCTGGACGACGCTGCGCACCATGCGACGCATGGTGGCTGAGTCATCGGCGATGAGCGCCTTCATACCGCCACCTCCCGCACAGGGCCGTCGGCCGACTCGCGAGCGCGAATCCGACGCATGCCGATCTGGAGCGTGTCGTCGAATGGCGCGGCGTATTCGAGCTCCATCCGGAACTCGCCGAAGTCACTGTGGCAGCGCAGGCGAATGTGCTCGGTGCCGGCAGCCATACAGACATCCGATTCACGCGAACCGGGTGTGCCAATGGACGGGTGCGCGACCTGGAGTGTTGTGAGAGCCCGGCCAGCGATGGTCGAGGCGAGTTCTCCGATCAGATCGAGCACGTCCTCTCGAGCCGCGCGCGGGCGCCCTGTCAGCATCGCATGCATGCGGCTGCCGGTCGCCTCGGGGATCGAGACCGTGAGATGCCCGTCGATGCCACCGGAGAGGCGGACGATCGCATGGGGTTCGTTGGGCGCGTGCGCCGCGAGATCCGCAGGTGTCGCGACGAGGTCCGAGACCAGCATCCGGCGCAGCGTCACGCGTGCCGCCTCGATGAGGGCGCCGCGGACCTGCGGCTGCATGTCGTCGCCGTGCTTTCCGAGTGGTGGGACCATGCCCTCGACCCTCGCAACAGTCCGTGCAACAGTGCCGCGGCCTTGCGGCATGCCGTGCATTGCTGCGCTATCGGGCCGAGGGATGGACTCCTTGAACCGACTCGGGAAAGGAAACGCCCCCATCCCCTGATCAGGCCATTACGGACAGGTGGCGCCGAAGAGCGACGCCAGGATCGTGAAGTCCGCCAGCGTCACTGCACCGTCGCCATTCGCGTCCCCCTGGGCAAATGTTGCGCCTGACGGCGTGCCGAAGTTGGCCGCGAGGATGGTGAAGTCGGACAGGGTGACCGCGTCGTCCATGTCGAAGTCTGCCTGCAGCTGGTACGAGATCTCCACCGTCGTGGTCGCCCCCGCTCCAGTCGCCAGAGCGCCGGTCACCTCGACCGTGCCAGCGACGGCGTCGAAGGTGTACGACGCCGGCACCCCGTTGATGGTCACGCCGCAGGGCGGCGGGCTCGCCGGGACACGCAGGGCCGTGTCGAAGTCGGTGGCGGCCCCGGTGCCGTTGGTGAAGATGTGCCGCTCAGCGACGCCATCCTCCTCGACGCGCACTGCGATCCGGTGTGTCCCCAGCGTGATGTTGTCGTACTCCATGTAGCTCCACGACGACGGCAGCTTCGGCCGAACGCGCAGCGTGTTGGCGAAGGCGTCGGGGCGGTAGTCAAGGAACATCATGATCGCGTCCGTCAGGAAGGACATGGACTCCCATGCGTTGGGATATGCCGTCTGCAGGCGATAGTCGGTCTGCCCCGGATACTTGAGCGTGTTGTTGCTGGCGATCTGCTCTGCACCGAACCCCATCGGTCCAAGCTCATCGAGCAGCAGGTCGATGCGGTACTTGTGGTTGTCGATGTCGGTCGTGCCGGCGCTGAGGTCCTGACGTTTGGCGTAGTACGTGCCGTACCACAACGTGGTGAGGAACCAGGGGCTGCCGTTGGCGTTGGGTGTCAGCGCGGTGTTGTTCCAGTAGGCGTCGTTCCAGTAGCGGTTGATGAGATCATTCCACTCGCCGCCGAAGTTGACCAGGGGCTGGAAGTTCCCAAACGTGTCCGACGCCACGCCGTTGATGCGATCCATGATCAGCTCGACGCGTGGATGACCGGGCGGATAGATCTCGAACGGGTAGGTGATGCCGAGCTGCGAGATGTCGGTGTTCTCGCCGTTCCACGCGAGTCGGGCATCGAGACCACCGCGAATTGCAGTCGCTGTGGCGGAGAAGTTTGCGGCGTCGGTGTGATAGCCGCACGTCCCCGGCCCACCCGGGCACACGTTCTGGTCGAGAATGCCCGCGATGATCGCGGCATCCTCCAGACCCCGAATGACGCTTGCGTTGGAGTAGTTGAAGACATCGAAGCTGTCTTCCCAGAGGTTCATCGAGTAGACGAGGTCCACGGCCTCCTCGTAGCGCAAGCGGCTGTCGATGGTGCTGTCGGTCGAGGAGGCGATCGCCGCATCGAAGACCTCGTCGTAGTTGTCCTCGAGGACAGCAAGGTCTCCGGTCACATCGAAGACATAGCGAACACCCCACGGGAAACAAGAGGTCTCATCCACCTGCGGCGTACCCCAGATGGTGAACCCGTCGGTTGTGTACTTCTGCTTCCAGAAGCCCTTGCGCCCCCACCCCTCGACGTCACGGAAGGCGATGTCGCGCAGGAAACGGAAGATCTCCTTGGCGTCGTTGACATGCCCGGTCCGCGCCAGCGTGATCGCGGCCCACGCTGCGTCACGTGGCCAGACGTACGGGTATGCCCCGTTGTGCATGCCGGCGATGATGCCGCCATTCTCACCGTCGAGATGCAGCGCGGTTCCGAGCAGGCCGCGCTTGAACAGTTCGTTGTAGACCGGATCGGGACAGTCGAAGCCGACGCCGCCAGCAAGCCATGACTGCCAGTGGGCCTCGGTGGTCGAAGCCATCGTGGCCATGTCATTGCTCAGGAACCAGTCCAGCGCCGGGGCCGTCTGCACGTTGTACGTCCCGGTCGCGCCGGCGAAGGAATCGAAGCCGCCAGCGATGCACACCGTGAACTCGCGCGTCTCGCCCGCGGGCACCGTGATTTTCGAGCCGACCCAGCCGAGGCCCTGATCGCCGCTGGTGTCAGACCAGAAGTCGCTGGCCGGCGTGTTGGCCCCGACCTTCATCGCCGCGGCGAGATACACCGACGCGTTCTTCTCGTAGTCGCTAAACGTCGTGGGGTTGTACTCACCAACGGCGTTGACGAGGCGGTAGGTGTTGTCGAAGGCGACCATGGCGCCACGAGGCGCGTCGGTGAACGTACCGTCGAACTGATCTCCGCCGTTGAGCGCCCAGTCCGCGAACAGATAGGCGTTGAGCTCGACATCCGTCCCGGCGTTGTTGGTCAGCGAGACGATCTTGACGTACAGGCCGCGATTCGGCGTGTTGGAGGGGCCGTAAGTCGGGAAGGCAACGCCCTTGGGCGCGAAGTCCGTCTGCACGATTGAGAGATCAAGCCCAGCGGCCACGAGACGCTGCGAGGTCTGCACAACGTTGGTGTCATCGCTGGTCCAGACCTGCTGCACGTCGGCGAAGTCAGTGCCGTTGGCGTTGGTGAGCCAGTAGGTTGTGCCGGTGCCATTGACGGAACTCGTGGGACGCAGTCCGACGAAGGCTTGATTGAGATGCATCTGGCCGCGCTGGTCCGGATTCAGGAACAGCGGAAACTGGTCCTTGCCCCCATCGCTGTACCCCTCGTTCTTGGTGCTGACGCCGTTGACCGCGCCGGCGGACGGGTAGTACACGTCGTAGACCGCACCATTCTGATCGAGCATCACGTTGATGTAGTTGTTGCCCACGACCGCCTCTTCCTTCCAGAAGTGCAGCGGCGGGTAGCCCTCACCCGGGTTGGCGGCATTGCTGCCGGCGCCGGGCCACGCGAGAAGAACGTCGTAGTCAAAGATGGTCGCGGGTGAGCCGTTGGCGAAGATCTCGGGATCACCGGTGCCGGCGTCCCAGGCGCCAATGGTGTAGCGCACGTTCTGGCCGTAGAGGCGCGTGACGAGATTCATGTCGGCGCGCCACCAGTCGTCGTTGCCGCCAACACCCGGCTCGTTGAATTGAAACGTAACCTCCGGTGCGGGCCCGAAGCTCAGCAGGACATTGGTCGTGCCGTTCGGGATGCCGCGCGAGCCGGACGGATTGGAGCCGTCCGTGGTGTAGTAGACGGCAACGGAGTCGTAACTGAACGACGGCCCGATCTTGATCCACAGCGCAACTGCCTCGCCTTCGCGCGGCTGCTCGGGACTGCGCTGCGTCACCGATTGCGAGAACACACCCGAGCCCGGATCGTGACTCACGAACGACGGACTCGATGCGAGTGCGGGCACGGCCAGGACGACTGTGACCAGGGCAGTAAAACGCTTAAGCAGATGCATCGGACTCTCCTCCGCTCGCAAGCCACCGCTCGCGAGGATGCACGGTGGTTCACCACTGTCTTGCTCGACCTCCCGGACACACAAATATAGGCCAGCCGGCGGCACAGGCCCCATATCCCGGGGAGGAATGGGCGGGCGAGCCGGACACTGCGGCTTGGAGGGTCTGTGCCTTCTCGGTTGCTTTTTCTCAGTTGGACTTCATCCGGTCCCGGCGGCCTCCGATGTTATGCACCACTGGCGATTTCCGGGCCTTCTCGAGGGCCCGAACAACCGTCAGGCCCGGCACTTCCCGTGTACGTCGGGCACATCGTGCGGCCGAGGAGCAGGTCGCCTGAAGCATCCGGGGCACGATGCCCAGAAGCACCGGAACTGCGGTTCACGGAGGACCCGATGACTCGGATCAACACAAACGTCCCGTCCCTGACTGCCCAGCGCGTGCTGGCGCAAAACACCAACCAGCTCAACTCCTCGCTGGAGCGCCTGAGCACCGGTCTGCAGATCAACCGAGGCAAGGACAACCCTGCCGGTCTGATCGCGTCGCAGAACCTTCGGGCTGAGATCGCCGCGGTCGGCTCGGCAGTGACCAATGCCGAGCGTGCCGACCAGGTGGTCAACATCGCTGAGGGTGGCCTGAACGAGATTTCAGGCCTGCTCACGGAAGTCCAGTCGCTCGTGACGCAGACGGCCAACACGGCCGGCCTGAGCCGCGAGGAGAAGGAAGCCAACCAGTTGCAGATCGATTCGATCCTACAGACGATCGACCGTCTCTCGTCCGCGACGAGCTTCCAGGGCGTCAAGCTGCTCAACGGCGGCTTCGACTACCAGACGTCGAACGTTGGCACCAACGTCAACCAATTCAAGGTCAACGCCGCCAAGCTCGAGTTCAACGGCTCGCGCGACGTGGATGTGCTCGTGACGCAGTCCGCGCAGGTCGGCGGCTTCCTGCTGTCGTTCGGCTCAGCCAACATCAACCTCGGCGGCGCAGGCGCCACCGATGGTGCCGGCAGCCAGTTCGTCATCGAGATCGGCGGCACCGAGGGCTCTCGCGAGTTCTCCTTCGCCTCCGGCACCGACGTCGCCGACATCGTCTCGACCATCAACTCGTTCACCGACGTCACGGGTGTCACCGCCCGTGTCTCGGGCGGCAGCGGTGTCCGCATCGAGTCCACCACCCAGGGCTCGGACGAATTCGTCTCCGTCCAGGTCATCGACGACGGTGGTATCGACGGCTCCGACGGCATCTACGGCCTCTCGGCGAACAACGTGGACGCCCTCGGTTCGCTGAGCTCCACCTTCGCCGCGGCGACCAACAAGATCGTTGACGAGGGTCAGGACGTGCAGGCGACCATCAATGGCATCGTCGCCACCACCCGTGGCACGACCGCCCGCATCAACACTGACTTCCTCGACGTCGAGATCGATCTGCTCTACGACACCGGCGGCGGCGCCGGTCCCAACGCGGCTCAGCTCGGCCTCGTCGAGGCGTTCACGATCACTGGCGGTGGTGCTGACTTCCAGCTCGCCGGCCAGGTGGACATCGCGGGCAAGGTCGGCATCGGCATCTCCAACGTCGCCGTGCGTGATCTGGGCCGCGCAACTTTGACCGTCAAGGACTCCTCCGGCACCGACGTCGATGAGACCTACACCCTGCAGGACTTCACGTCCGGCAAGGACCTCAACGTCGTGGACGGCAACCTGACCGCCGCGCAGGAGGTCATCGATCGTTCGATCCGCGAGGTCTCCTCGCTGCGTGGTCGCCTGGGTGCATTCCAAGCGAACACGGTCGGCGCGACGATCCGGAACCTTGGCGTCTCGCTCGAGAACACCACCTCGGCCGAGTCGGTCATTCGTGACGCCGACTTCGCATCCGAGACGGCGGGCCTGACACGCTCGCAGATCCTGTCTTCGTCGGCACAGAGCACGCTGCAGCTGGCCAACACCCAGCCGCAGTCCGCGCTCCAGTTGCTCGGCTAAAGCGCCCCGCCAGAGGAAGAGGAACACGGGGAGAGGCATCGGGAGGCCGCCGCGTCGAGCAATCGACGTGGCGGCCCTTTTCATGCGCTCGGCTAGGATGCCCACATGACCGTCAGTCACTGGCAACGCTCCGCATCGCGCGACACCGTCCGGGCTGATCTCGCCATCGTCGGGGCCGGCATCGCCGGACTCTCGGCTGCGCTGCACGCCCAGAGGCGCGGCCTGCGCGTCGTCATCCTCGAACGTGGCGCCATGCCAGGCGCCGGTGCATCGACGCGCAACGCCGGCTTCCTGATGCGCGGTGCGGCCGACAACTACGCCTTTGGCGTCGGCCTCTACGGCCGCCAGCGCACCTGCGCTCTGTGGCGATGGTCCGAGGAGAACCTCGAAGGCCTGCGCAGCCAGGGTCTCGAATCCCTGCCGAGCTACCGGCGCATCCCGTCGTGCCTGATGGCGCTCGAGGAGGTCGAGGCGTCGGAACTCCGGGAGTCGGCGGCCCTCATGGCCGATGACGGATTCGACGTCCGGATCATCGAGCACGGCGACGACACACTCTGGACACGCGGCAGGGTCCACGTTGGACTGGAGAATCCCAACGACGGCTCCGTCAACCCGCGCGAACTCATCGAACACTTCGCGTCCATGCTCGGCGATGCACTGCGCACCGGCTCCGAGGTCTTCTCCATCGAGCAAGACAACGAGGGGGTCGTCATCCACGCGCGAGGGATGGATGTGCGAGCGCATCGCATACTGCTGTGCGCCAACGCCGACGCCCCACTGCTGTATCCGCAACTGGCCGACGTCGTCGCACCCAATCGTGGCCAGATGCTGGCGCTCGACGCGCCGGACGTCCGCCTCGACTGCTCGTACTACCTCAACCGTGGAGCCGAGTATCTGCGCCGAGCGGACGACCGCACAATCGTCGTCGGCGGCTGGCGGGCCCACTTCGAGCAGGACGAGCGCACGCGCGAGGACGTGACCTCCGACGACATCCAGTCCGGACTGCAGGCGTTCGCCGAGGGGGTGCTGGGGGTCGGTGGCCCGTCGTCGCGCGGTGGGCCGGCGTCATGGGATTCAGCCCAAGCGGACTGCCGGCGATCACCCCCCTGC